>DUGW01000201.1 GCA_013331125.1 Candidatus Woesearchaeota archaeon
AAGAGTCACTAAGGCAAGACTCAATGTCAATTCAAAGGACCGGGCCGAACCAAAGGGCAAAGGTCCTTCATCAGAAGGATCATTCGGTATCGCAGCAGGGAACAACAATGCTGTCGGCTTGGCAAAAGGAAAATACGATGTCGACATAAACTTCACCTCACAGGATGTGCCTGTCCGGACAATCCACATCAAAGACCTTGATATCAATGGAGATATCCCGGAATTCATGAGGTTCGAAGACGTCGAAGAGCGGGGAGATCTAGCAGTGTATGGGGAGGTCTATGCCATCGACCCGACAGCAGTCAATTTCACAGAAGCAATAGTCGAAGTCAAAGAAGCGAAAGGCAACTGGCTCCTCAAGTGCAAGGACTGGGATTTCGAGACCCAGACGTGCCCAGAAGCCACCAAGACATGCACAGGAGACACAAAAGAGACAAGGAGCTGCACAGTGCATGGCGGTTGGGAGAAAGTGATGAGACTGACCCCTGGGCAGGAATATGATGTGGAGTTGACACCTGCTGATCCAGGGTTCGCAGAGTACAACTCGACATATGNNCCATCGACGCAGTCAGTCCCTGCGTGGCAGGATCGAGCGAGTTGAAATGCAGGGACAGCGTAAGCGACGGCAACGGACCAGAACCTGGCCAGCCTAATACCATCGATTTGTGCACTGATGGTACAAGTGAGTATTCCACACCTTCGTGTGGAGGAGACCAAAGTGTAGAGAACATAACGATAACAGACCTCAATGGCAGTGTCTTCCGTGCGGGTGATACAGTACAGGTTGAGGCGTGGGTGCATTGCTACAGTCTTTCAGATGACAAGGTAGCTTTGATTTATGCTCCAGACGCATCAAACCCTTCATGGGTGCAGAAGCAGTATAAGGAATGCTCGCAGGCAGATGCGCCAGGCACATATCACAAGGAGACTTTCACTCAGTTCGTCCTTGGAAACACCACAGGAGACCACGCAGTCAGGGTGTATACCCAATATCTCGGAGAGGCTGACGAGACCTGCGCCGACAGTTCAGGAGGAGCCGGTACCTGGGATGATAATGATGATGTTGTGTTCCGCGTGAGGCCCCCTGCAGAGGCTCCGAACCTCACATCTTTATTCTTTGAGGGTTGGGAGTCAGGAAGCATCACCACTAATGGCTGGATTGAGGGAGGGGTAGGCGCGAATTCACAGGTAGTCACGTGGATTGTGTATGAAGGTCTGTATTCCCTACAGATGATGCCCAACGGTGGAGAGAGGATAATAGAGAAATCATTCAGCACGTCAGGTCATGAAAACATCCAGCTGAGTTTCTATGCCTTCACAAGCGGTCTGGACCCTGGAGAATATTTATCTGTAGAGTGGTATGACGGTATGTCCTGGGTCGAAGCGCTTCCTGCAACAGAAGATATCATATCCTATACCCTGTATTCTTACCAGCTAGGCCCAGCAGCTCAAGACAACAGCAACTTCAAGATAAGGTTCAGGTGCAATGCGGGAAGTTTCAATGAGAAGTGCTTTGTGGAGAATGTCCGTATCTCAGGCTCTTTGATAGACTCGATACCGCCAAATTCGGTGACAGGCCTGTCTGAGAGTCATGTCGGGAAGCACTGGCTTTCATGGCTTTGGACAAGACCGGCAGATGCAGACTTCACAGAGGCCATACTATACCTGAATGGGACTAACATAGTCAATACCTCCTCTGACCATCATAATTTCACCGGACTTGACGGCGGCACAAAATATCATCTTATGGTCTACACTAAGGATGAGCAAGGCAATGTCAACACAACTGGCGTCAGTGATACAGCATTCACCCTTGACGCAACAGCACCAGAGTACGCCAGCATCAGTGACCAGAACAACACTGCTTACGCACCAGGAAGGAGCTACCAGTTCAACATAACATGGACGGATCCTGTGGGTATAGATACAGTCACATTCCAGTTTGACGGAGTGAACTACACAAACCCGAACAGCAATGGAGATGAATACTACATCAGCATGTCGGGACTGGCAGCAGGACAGTATGGTTACAGATGGTATGCTGATGATTTCCTGGAGAACAAGAACAGTACACCGCTAAGGACATTCTTCGTCGCAAAAGCGACACCTAACCTCACGCTATCAGCGCTGCCCTCATGGAATGAGTCATACAGCACGCCAGTGACGATCAGCTGCACTGACAGCGGAGCGCCGATAATCCTGTATCTGGGAGCGGTTCCTATCTCCAATCCTTCAATAGTGTCATTGCCTGTCGGCAGCCATGTATTTGTATGCGGCAATCCAGAGACTGCTAACCATACATCATCGTCCACAAACCATACGCTCACCGTAACACCTTCTATTGCAGAGGTCAACTGCCTCCTGAACGGCAATGATGCTGATATAACCATAGAAAGGAAAGGCTGGATGAATATCTCAGGCCAGACGATAACAGGTGACAGTTCAGACATAGTCCTGTTGAAAGATGGCAGCATCCTGTCATTCGGGCCGTGGCCGCAGTGGCACTATGCACAATACAACAGCACAGGCATCTATAACATAACTGTCGACTATCCGGGAAGCCAGAACTTCAGTTCGGGTTCAGAGAGCCACCTCTTGACAGTCGAGGATACCATACCGCCGGCAGCAGCCACCGGACTCGCTGAAGTCGATGTAGGGCAGTCCTACGTAACTTGGACATGGACAAACCCTGCTGCTGATGACTTTGACAAGGCAATACTTTATCTGGATGGCGTCAACATCGCCAACACCACCGGAGCAAGCTACAATGTCACAGGACTGTCAAGCTATGTCACTTACCAGCTCAAGGTACAGACCATTGATGAGCACGGCAACAGAGGAGGGAACATAACAGATGATGCCCAGACGCTGGATACCATCTCACCTACCTATTCATCGATACATGACCAGAACGGAAGCATATACTCAGTCGGCGGAAACTACCAGTTCAACATAACATGGACAGACAACGCAGCGTTGGATGATGTGATCTTCGAGTTCCAGGGCGTGAACCAGAGCAGTCCAGGCCAGTCAGGCAGCGTGTACCATTATACGCTCACAGACCTTGCCGCAGGAAGCTATCAATACAGGTGGTACGCAAGCGACAATGCAGGGAACTGGAACAGCACAGGACAGCAGACATTCATGATAGTGAGGGCAGCCACCAACCTCAACCTCTCAGTCACGCCAAGTTGGAACGAGACCTACGGCACACAGACAATAGTCAGCTGCACAGCCGACAACAGTGATGCGACCGAGCAGTTATACAGGAACAGCACCCTGGTAAGCATTCCTCATATCGAGGTGGTAGGCGGGGGCGACTGGTCATATGTGTGCAATGCTAGCGAGACGCAGAACCACACAAGCGCAGCCACTGTACATATCATGACCATCAACAGGGCTGATCCTGAAGTCAACCTCTATCTCAATGGGTATCATACGGATGTGACTGTAGAAGTGCACTCGACAGTCAATGAGACTGCATTCCATGATTATTCCTGCCCGCTCCATATCTATGAGGGAGAAGTCCTTGTCGCCAACGGAAGCAGTCCGTTGACGAAGCTTACACAATACGATACTTTGGGTGTATTCAACGTCTCTGCCCAGCATGAACTCACCCAGAACCATACACTAGGTAATGAGATCCATCATGTAACAGTCGTCGATACGATAGATCCTGTGATAAGTCTTGAAGGTCCTGCCGATAGCTACAAGACAAGGTTCCAGACACTTGACTTCACATTCAATGTGACAGACAACTATTATCTGACACTCAACTGCGCCCTCTATGTCGATGACTTGCTTTATGCCACCAACGCATCAGTGGCTGTAGATACTCTCGCTACACTGACATCTACTCCAATACCAGAAGGGGCCCATACCTGGTCTGTAAACTGCACAGACGGTTCAGGAAACAGCATGCAGAGCAGCACAAGAAACATCACTGTCGATACTACCCCGCCTGTGATCACCCCTATCAGGCCATATGACGGAGAGACGATAGGGTACTTCTTCATATTCCATGGAAGCGTAACAGACAACCTGGCAGGGGTTGATAAGTTCTATGCCCAGGCCACTTATGTGCCTACCGGCAACATAACATTTGCAGGATGGGTGCCTTATCCATACATGGTGCCTATAAACACGACAGAGAGGCCTGATGGAGAATATACGCTGTACGGCTGGGTTAACGACACTGTGGGCAACACGTTCAACAGTTCGATTCATTACTACATAAGCAACACCGACCCATTCATAGAGGTGTTCAGTCCTCTCAATGCAACAGTCTGGAAGGACAATTTCTATCTCTACTTCAAGTTCCAGGACGGAGAGCTACAGTACCATTCATGGAACATAACAGCATACAATGGTTCGGTGATCATGCAACACTCAGCCGAATTGACAAACATAACAGTACACACAGACCAGTTGCCAGTGCCTGTAAGCACATTATGGGATGGAAATTACACAATAAGTATGTTCGTGAATGACACTGTAGGGTATGAAAAAAGAAGGACGCAGATATTCTATGTAGACAGGACACCACCTCAGAACCTGACATTGACTGAACCCGCAGAGTATCAGGCATACACGCCTTCAAGATCATACACATTCAACAGCAGCTGGTCAGACAGGTGGGGCATCTCCAATGTTAAGCTGGAGATGGATGGAGTCAACCGCACGACGACAGCCAGTGGCGGAGGNNGCAGGGACACATAATTACATCTGGCACGCGACAGACATTACAGGAAACACCAGGTCGATACCAGCGACATTCACAGTCAACCAGGCATCAAGCTCATGCCTGCTGACATTCGATAATTCAAGCCCTGCGGTATACGGCGCCCCGATCACAGTGAACTGCACATGCACAAGCCCTGAAGCGCAGGCAAGACTGTGGAAGAACGGTGTGGACGTGACGACGACGCAGAACCACCAGCCTTTCGTATTGGCGGCAGGAACCTGGAATTTCGTATGCAACACATCAACCACCCAGAACTACACAGGAGCCATGGACTCAGCAGAATTCCTGATAAGCAAGAGACAGCCCAACCTGACATTGAGCGCATTGCCATCATGGAATGTAGATCACGGGACCGCTACCACAGTCAGCTGCACAGCAGACACTGCACAGATCACACCCGCACTCTATCTCGGTGGCAATT
Source organism: Candidatus Woesearchaeota archaeon (assembly GCA_013331125.1). Next base: position 5,166 of record DUGW01000201.1, read on the forward strand.
CACAGGTCAACCCTCATATCTTCACACTGCCTGCAGGAAGCAATGTATACTACTGCAATTCAAGCGCGACCCAGAACTTCACAAGCGCTTCGTCAACCCGCACACTCACCGTGAACCAGGTCCCATCAGCAGTCAGCCTGACGCTGAACGGCAATTCAGGAGATATAACGGTAGAGAGGACATCGACAGTGAGCCTCGCAGGAACAAGAGTCATAGGAGAAGGACCTGTGCAGCTGTACCGCGACGGAGTGCTGCTCGGCAGCGGGGTGACTGTATCGCACAGCGCAGCATACAACACAGAGGCAAGACACAACATAACAGTCGTGTATCCAGCGACCACAAACTACACAAGGAGCAGCAGGACATACTGGCTGACAGTCAATGATACGATACCGCCAGGATCAATCACAGAGCTGATGCTGCTCAACAAAGGACTCAACTACCTGTACTGGGTCTGGAACAACCCGAGCGATGCCGATTTCCACCATATCGCAGTATACCTGAACGGCACATTCAAGGCCAATGTCACCTCTGAATATTATTATGCCACTGGACTGCAGCACAGCACAGTCTATCAGATACGATTAAGGCCAGTGGACTCATCCCATACATATGGCAGCTGGGCAAACAACACACAGAGGACACAATACGCATGCATAGAGAACTGGGTGGTGAGCTACGGACCATGCATGTCAAACGATACAAGAGTCAAGTACTATACTGACCTGACATCATGCGGGACAACATATGAAAGACCGGCAGATTACGGCACAATAACAAGCTGCGACTACATCATAAGCACAGAATACGCAGGAAGCACGACGAACTTCACGAGGAATGACCTTGGTCTTCTGCAGAACGTAATACTTGAGGCCCCTGGTCTCGGAAAAGTCCAGTTCCTGAAGAACATAAGCATAAACAGGACACTAGACCTGAACTCATACTCAGGAATAGGGCAAGGCACAGTCAACATAGATTCAGTGAACCTTCCTGAATTCAACAAGTCAGCAAGGATCACACTACACAACCTGACATTCACGAATCCAAGGATACTGGCAGACTCACAGGTATGCACATCATGCAGCATACTGAATTATACAAACGGGACCATCATATTCACAGTACCTCACTTCACACAGTACACAGTCGCAGAGACCCCTGCACCTTCAGTCTATGTCGCCGGAGGAGGAGGTGGAGGCGGTGGAGGAGGAGGCGGAGGTTCCTCGATGCCAGCAGTATGTGAACCTAACTGGCTATGCTACTCATGGGGACCATGCGTGAACAACAGGCAGAGCAGGGCATGCTTCGACGCAAACGACTGCGGAGACGAGACAGACAGGCCTGATGAAGAGAGGATCTGCGTCGCAGGATGTGCAGAGAGATGGGCATGCACAGACTGGGGCAAGTGCACAGATGCAGGAGTACAGACAAGGGCATGCAATGACAATGCAAACTGCGGGACAGAAGACAGGAAACCAGAGACAGTGCAGCCATGCATCTATGATTTCTGTTCAGACGGAAAACAGAACAACAACGAGACAGGAGTGGACTGCGGAGGAAGCTGCAGGGAATGCACAGAAGATGAACTAGAAGCAGTCGCCGCGGCTAAACGCGGGGATGAGATAACAGGACAGGCAATAGAGGTAGGGCAGTACGAGATCCCGAATCCAGTCTACATAATGCCTATGATACTCCTGCTGATGCTGCTGATAGCCATAATCGCATTCAGGAATGCCCAGGTATCAGATACGATGAAGAAACTGATATCAGCGGCACACATACTGTTGATAATAGGCATATTGATACTGCTGATAGTCACCTTTGACATACCGACAGTCACAGGAGAGGCGGTATCAGAGGCCATAGGAGTCAGCGAATCAGGAGGCTGGTTCGTATCGATACTTGTACTCATGCTCCTGGGCGGAGGATTCACATACGTCACTGTAAGGACCACCCATCCTGACAACCACCTGATCGAATTCATGCGTTCGAGGTCCAAGTACTGGTTAGGATACGCAGTGCAGAGCATAAGATGGAAGAAAAAATATGATGTTCAGATGCCTGAATACAAAGTGAAGCCTGAAGAGGTCGCGGAGTTCCAACAGGAGACCATGTTCATGAACCTGGCGCAGGAGATAGGAAAATTAGGGATTGACGTCAAGGTCCCAGACAAGAAACCACCAAAGCAGGAGCTCAAGGAAGTCATCCCAAGGAAGGATCTGGAGACAACAATAAAGCCTGATACTACGGCAGCCAAACCTAAACCTGTGGTCATCGCCAGGCCTGCACCGATACTCAGGCCAGCTCCACAGACAAAGACAGCGACTCAGGTAAGGACTGCTGTCCCGGCAGGAAACAGGATCGCAACCAAGCTGCCGACTGCAACCAGTCCTTCGTCCAGGCCAAGACAGCCGATGCCATCTGGAGCATCCAGGACTGTCTTGCCGGCAAAACCTCTCAGCCAGATGCATTCCAAGTTCGGCACTGAAGATCCTTTGAAGATAGCGCAGGCAATACTCAAGAAGAGCAGTATTGCCGACGCGGGCAAGAATAACTTCAAGAACAAGAAAAGAAAATAAACTATCTATTCGACGGATAATGTTTTGGAGGAGATAAAAATGGAGAAAGCAAAAACAACAATGATCGAGATCGTGGGCGCGATAACCCTGGTCTTGGTATTGAGCCTGGTCATGCTAGGAGGCCCCAGCATAACAGGATTCCAGGCAGTGGACTTCGTGATAGAGGACATAGACCTGGACATAGCAAAGAGCCAGGTATACACATTCTCTGCAGCCGGTAGCGATGAGCTCCTGCTCACGTCGATAAGGCTCTCCGGAGAGGTCCTAGGAGACGGAAAAGCAGAGGTCTACCTCGACAATGGAAGAGGACAGAGACTGCTCATATTCAGCAATGTGAACCCCCTCGGTTCTGGTATGGATGCGATAACCGGGATGGCGACAGGACCTGGCAGTGACGGCGAGCAGAAGGCAGAGCCCAAAGTCGGCAACCATCTGCTGATACAGCCAGTAGACCTGGTGCCTGATCTGGTGATCTTACCTGTCGGCGAGGGCGAAGAACTGAGTAAAGGAGTGTTCGGAAACGAATGCAGAGACACATGCTACATAAGGATGAGCATGTCAAGCGCGACAAAATACAAGCTGCTGTTCATGGTGCAGGAAGGCACACTGCTGAAAGTCGACAAGCTGCTCTACACACTGGACATCTGAGCCGATGAAGTCACTATCTGTGATCGTTCATCGACCAGGGCGTGAAGCCTGACCTTCAAGCCAGTCTTCATACCCCTTGTTCGCGTCGGCAGAAAGCCTGATGATGCAGGGGCAACCATAGGAATGCAGTGAAGTTATCTCCTCCTTCACCGCTTCCCAATCCTCTTCTCTTGCCTTAAGGATAGAGACCACTTCCTTATCTTCCTGTATCCTGCCTTCCCACCAATACATAGAACCTATCGGGAAGAAGTTGGCACAAGCTATCAGCCGTTTCTTGAGAAGATGGGCTGCAATCTTCCTGGCTTCTGCCTCATCCTTGTTTGTGGTGTAGACAATTATGAATGACATATGAGATAGAATGCGGTGTCTACTTTAAATAATTTATCAAAGGATCCTCAGATAGGCTCGCCATAATCGCACAGGCCGTCCTTGTCGCGGTCGATGTATGAGCCGCACTTGCCAGGATAAGGATCATTGACCTCCCCGTTCGGGCAGGCAGATATCAATGTCTCGATCTTCTTCTCTTCTTCTACAGTCAGAGGGACACCTTTTATCCTCTCAGCGATCTCCTTCACACCCCTGGGCTCGAACGGGACCTCATCCCTCAGGTCATCGAGAAGAGAGTCAGTTGTGTGGAAGCCTTTGAGGCCATATTCTTCGGTCACTGCATCAAGCAGCTCTTCAGCGTCGATGCCCCAGAGATCAGCGATGGCCTTTATCGACATCAGCTTCATCTGCTCACATCTTATGTCCACAGAGAAATCACCATGGTCTTCACCATGCTCAACTTCAAGCCCTCGGTCCTCTGCAGGACTGACGCCCGGCTGGGTGACAGCACAGCCTGACAGCAGAATGCTCAACATCAACAATATTATCATCTGTCTCATGATTTTCATGACCAGATTTTACATTAATAAATCATACTGTGTAGTGAAGAAAAAACGAGAGAAAAGTCACACTCACAGATAGGCAAGAAATGCCAGTGCTGCATGGATGAGGCCAAGGACGATGGTCACTATGGCCATCCTCGAATGCCACTCAAAGGGGATCTTCTTGATGCCCTTCTTGTTCATGACTGATATCGAGGCTGTGAACAGCAGGGAAAGAAGTGTCAGTACACCAAGCCAAAGCACCAAAGGCTTGCCAAGGATCTGTAGATATGCTATGTTGTTCAGGACGATGATGTCACCTCTGTATCTTTGTGCCAGGAGATGTTGATACTTATATATCTTTCCCAGAAACCGCCCATGATATCCATAGCGTCTATGATATCCATGATGCCTATGAGGCCTATGATTTCCACGATATCCAAGATTCTGACTTTGGCAGCCTATGCTTTGGCAACCCTTAAATATGGGTATAAATCTTTTTGATACATGAAACTCCTGAAAGCAGCATTCGGCGGCAGGCCTGCGAAGAAGAACAGGGTGAATGAGTTCGCCAAAGACCCTAAGAAGGCATTGATCAAGCTGTCAATACCGATCCTTGTAGGGATGGTGGTCCAGGCACTATACAATATAGTCGATACTGCTTTCGTAGGAAGGCTAGGTTCCGATTCCATCGCAGCACTGACATTCGCCTTCCCGCTTTTCTTCATACTCATATCACTGAACATGGGGATCGCCACAGGGATGACCTCCAGGATAAGCAGGCAGCTGGGCGCGAAGCAGAAGAAAGGTGCGGAGAACACAGCCATGCACGGATTGCTCTTCACGCTCCTGGTCGCTGCAGTCGTCATAGTCCTAGGTCTTGTCTTTCTAGACCAGGTATTCCTGCTTTTCGGAGCATCGAACAGCGTGCTCGAACTCGCGACAGGCTACATGAGGATAATCCTGTATGGAGCATTCTTCATGTTCACATCATTCGCGCTGAACCAGATGCTCACAGCACAGGGAGACACAAAGACCCCGATGATGATACAGGTCATAGCGCTGGTGTGCAACATAATACTTGACCCGATATTCATCTATGTGCTGGGGTATGGCGTCCGGGGCGCTGCGATCGCGACCGTGATATCATTCTTCATCTCGATGGTACTTGCATTGGTGTTCGTTTCAAGGCGGTCCTATCTGCACATACACATCAAGAACTTCTCGTTCGGCTGGAGCATACTCAAGGACATCATCAGGGTAGGATTCCCGGCATCACTGATGATGCTATTGATGAGCTTCTACGCAATGTTCATAAACAGGCTCATGGCATCTTTCGGCACAGACTACGTGGCAGCATTCGGTCTTGACTGGAGACTGAACAGCCTTGCCAACATGCCCATGGTCGCGATAAGCATAAGCACGATGACACTCGTCGGGATGTTCTACGGAGCGAAGAGATATGACCTGCTCAAGAAGACAGTAGGCTACAGCCTAAAGACTGCATTCATCTGGGGAGCGTCGATGGCCATGATATTCGCGGCAGTCCCACAGATATGGCTCAGGATATTCACTGCAGACCCTGAGCTGATAGCACTGGCAGCAAAATATGTCAGGGTCGAGGTATGGATGTTCCCGTTCATGGGCACAGGCCTGATAATCGCAAGAGCGATACAGGCGATAGGCAAAGGCATGCCCGGGCTGGTGATAATGCTTGTGAGGACACTGCTCGTCGCTGTGCCTTTGGCTTACCTTTTCGTGTTCGTGTTCGGTTATGGCTATCTCTCAGTCGCTGTCGCGATGGTGGCCAGCGGCGTGGTCTCTGCAGGCCTTGCCCTGATATGGTGGAGATACTGCCTGCGCAAGTGCAACGGAACTGCCTGAAGAGTCACATAACCGATCTCTATATATAACTGAATGACCCTAGTCCTTCTATCCTATAGGGGGGATTGTGATGAAGATAAACCAGAAAGCACCGGATTTCACAGCAGAGGCGTTCCATGAGGACGAGATAAAGAAAGTCAGCCTGAACAGCTACAAGGGGAAGTGGGTAGTGCTGCTGTTCTACCCGGCAGATTTCACATTCATCTGCCCGACAGAGCTCGGAGAGTTCGCAGATGAGTACGAGACGCTCAAGACATTAGGCGCAGAGGTCCTTTCTGTGTCGACAGACACTGCATTCGTGCACAAGGCATGGCATGATGCGTCGGAGACGATAAAAAAGATCAGGTATCCTATGGTTGCAGACCCTACTGGCCGAATATGCAAAGACTATGGGACTTACATCGACGAGGAAGGACTTTCTTTACGGGGGACATTCATCATCGACCCGGACGGAGTGGTGAAGAACGCAGACGTACATGACAACAGCATAGGGCGGTCGGCAGCTGAGATAATCAGGAAACTCCAGGCAGCACAGTTCGTGAGGAAGAACAATGGAATGGTATGCCCTGCAAGCTGGAAACCAGGAGGAAAGACACTCAAGCCAGGACTGGACCTTGTAGGGAAGATATGACCTTCAGGATATTCTGGAAATAATTTTATGTTCTCCCTTTATTGAATCACTTTCTTGGGGCAGTTATCGATGCAGTTGAAACATAAGATACATTCAGGATTCTCCATATTGCCGTCCTTCACCATCTTATGGACATCCAGGCTCATAGGACAGTTCTTGTTGCAGATCAGACAGTCGATGCACCTCTTCTTATCAGACCTCAACCTCAAAGATGTGGTCTTCAGAAGATTGCCTGCCTTCCTGCCGATGATCATGAACGGAGACATCCAGCAGATATGATGGCAGAATGACCTGCTCCCTACAGCCAAAGCCGGGACAAGGACCAACAGGATGATCGAATAATATATGATATACATCCAAGGATTGGCCACAGAGATGCCGTAAGTCGTGTGGAACAACGGATCAAATGACCGGTACCCGCCAGCCCTGTAGGCTGCGAATGCTATCAGAAGCATCCAAGGGGACCAGATAAGGAATTTTACAAAATTATATCTCTGACTCACCTTCTTGTCCTTCACAGTGAAAAGGCATTCCTGAAGACCAGCACCAGGACAGACCCAACCACAGAACAAGCGGCCGATGAACAAAGACGCTATGAACATGGCTGCGAATGTGATGAAACTGCCGACAATCACCCCTTCAAAAGAGCCCACCACTATGAGATAAGGAGAGAAGTAGAAGATAGTGATAGGAAACAATAGGAATGAGATGATGATAAGGGCTTTGCGGATCTTCTGACGGGTCTTCATATCCTGATGATGATATCTGCTCTTTAAAATCCTTTCGGGTAGAAGGCTGCCATTCACTTCTTGCTTCTGTTGAACAGCTGATCAGCAGGACAGCCGAGCTTCCTCTGCCTGCAGAACTTACAGGCCAGATTCCTGCGGACAAACCCATTGCCTGCAGAGGCAAGGACTACCAGTGCTATCACTGAAGCCAGGAGCAGCCAATCAAAATCCAGGATCAACAGCACGATGCCTGTTATCAGCGGGACCAATGTGACAAGGAAATCCGGGACCAGGTCTTTCCAGCAGATCTTCCTCTTATTGAACCTATGAGTATCGCCTCTCTTGAAGAGCAAAGAACTTATCTTGCCTTTGCCGAAAGCGCAATATCTGCCATAATAATAGCAGTTGACGCAAGCACTTTTCATGAGGCGTAGTTCCAGTACAAGGATGTAGATGATGTAGAGGGCCATCCAGATGNNAGATTAGAGATGAGCACGATCCAACAGGGATAATCCTCATAGGTCTTTGGCCTTTCCATATGTTGGTCTAACCGCCATCATCCTATAAATCTTTTGAAATGAGGCAGGCAATTCCGCCCGGAGACCCATCCTTTCTCTTCCAGCCAAAATCCTTAAATATATCAGGATATCCCTGTGTCTTAAGGTGATACTGCCATGAAAAAAGAGATGCTAGAGGCACTTAACAGACAGATATACGAAGAGACGAATTCTGCTTACATATACGCAGGGATGGCTGCCTGGCTCGGAGCACAAGGGCTGAGGGGCATGGAAAGATGGATGGTCAAACAGGTCAAGGAAGAGCTTGAACATGCAGAGAAACTGTTCAAATACGTGAGCGCACACGGGGCAGTCGTGCTTGAGGCACTGCCGAAACCACAGACAGAATGGGCAAGCGCATTGGCAGCTTTTCAGGCAGCAGATGAACATGAGAAATACATAACAGGCTGCATCAAGAGACTGTCTGAACAGGCGGAAAGTCTTGGAGATACAGAGACAAAAGAATTCCTGCAATGGTACATC
>DUGW01000058.1 GCA_013331125.1 Candidatus Woesearchaeota archaeon
CCTTTTGTTCCCAAGAATAGAGTAAAGCGGTTTCTTCTGCGCCACAGCAGCAAGTCTTGCTGTCGCAAGGCTCACGCCGAGGATTGCATTGGCTCCAAGGTTTGATTTGTTTGGAGTACCATCCAGCTTCAGCATTGCATTGTCGACCTGTCTCTGCTTTCTGCAGTCCATTCCGACAACGACCTTTGGTATCTTTGTCTCGGCATTGCCGACTGCCCTCCTGACACCTTTTCCGCCGAATCTTGGTCCTCCATCACGCAGCTCAAGTGCCTCATGTATACCTGTAGATGCTCCTGAAGGCACTGCTGCTCTTGCAGAATGTGTCTTGGTGGCCAGATCCACCTCTACTGTAGGGTTTCCTCGAGAGTCTAGTATCTCTCGCGCAGTGATCTTGCGGATACTATAATCAGTCTTCATACAAACACCTCTTTTTTTATCCTGAAATCAGCCTTTTCCCTTCTTCTGCTTCTTCAGCGAAGAAAGATGCTCATGGATGACTACATTGAGGAAAGCTGTCTTTGAAGGATATCTGAACCTGTTCTCCTCTTTCTTTATGAATGCCCCTATCTCCTTCTCAAGAGAATCATCAATGCGTACAACTCCCATATTAGCACCTATTTTGTAACAACTGTAACAATTTGTAACTTATGATAACTATTTGTAACAAGGGTATATAAAGTTTTCGGAAATAGTTCAAGAAATATCTTAAAATATCAATAAAACATCAATAAAATATCTATAAAATATCTATAAAACTAGAATTTACCCTATATAACTCGTCTCTTTCTGCATCCTGCCTTGCAGTTTCTTCAATGCAGCCTTCTTTGAGAGCTTTCCAAGGTCTTGTGTGCGGGTGAGTATCTCGCCTTCGATGTCCTCTATCTCCTTGTCGAGCTCGCTGATCTTTATCTTAAGGTCAAGCCTTGTGTTAAGCACCTTCACTATCTCACGAGCGCCCTTTATGCCGAGATAAGCAGGATGACCTAATGTCTCAGAAAGTAAACAGACTGCAGGGATATCCCTTCTTCCTGCAAGACCTATCATGAGTCCGCTTACACCTATGATAGGACCTACAATGCCATACAGCTTTTCATTGAGCTTGAGTCCCTTGCTGAATTTCTTGATGACCTCTTTTGAGTTTCCTGTGCAGAAGACCTGTGGTTTCTTAGGCACCTCAGCAAGGCCTATCCCGCCAAGTGTGACAATCTGGCTCACTCCAAATTTCTGCGCAACATCTAGCACCTTCTCGCAGAACTCGTATGAGCTGCTCTCCTCTGCTGGCTGGACATCGCCTGTCAATATGATCAGGTCTCCTTTCCCGTTCCTTTTCTTGAAATACAACTCTATAGAAGGCAGCTCCACAAGGTTGCTGTCATTGACAAACACAGAATTAGGAAGGTCGTAGGAGAACACATTGTAGAGTGGTTTTGCCTTGACCTCGTCGATGATGAAGTCTGCTGCTATCTTGCCGACATTGCCTATGCCTGGAAGACCGACTATGAGGACAGTCTTCTTTAGTGAAGGTTCTGTTTTCGCTAGCGGTTCAAAATTCCAGGTCATCTTACAGCAGTCCCTTCTCCTTCAGGCTCTCCTTCTTTGCCTCGCGCCTATATTTCCCGTAAGGGTCTTCAGGAGAATACTTTGCAGGCAATGGCTGTACAGCCTCGCCTCCGCAGTCAGGGCACACCTCTTTGATCGTGTAAGTTGCGCATTTCGTGCATTTAAGAATATGTAATGACATCTTAAGCAGCTGCCTTTTTCTTCTTCTCTATCCTTCGGAAGCTGTAATCGCACTCGTTTTTCTTGGCCTCGCCTTCCATGAGGTCTGTGGCCTTCTTGAGTATCTTCTCTGCGTCTTTGTAATTGTCATAAACCACATTTATCGAGTAGCTTCCGCCGCCATTGTATCTTATCGTAAGGGACTCGTCAAGCTTCTCTGCATCGCAGAGTATCTTCTTGACTACATTGACCCCTGCAGGGGCATTGCTCTTGAGCTTTATCTCGCCGTCTATCTCTACCTCTGGAGGCTTTATCCTCTGGCGTATGACCTCTGCGAGGTTGTCATAGAAAGCCTTCGGAAGCCCGAGCTTTGACAGCACTGATTCATCGACGATGAATTCCTCGAATGCATCATGCAGAGAAGGGTACTCGTCACCGAGCTTGCTGACCAGGTCATCTTGCAGCTTCTGCTTGTCTGTCTTGAGTTTTCCTGCGACAAACTCTATTATCTTCTCTGCCTTCTGTTGTCGCTTGATCAGCTCTGCCTTCTCCCTTTTCTGTCCTTCACTCACCCTTCTTAGAGATAGGTCTATGTGACCTTTCTCCATGTTGATGCTTAGGACCTTGCATATGATCTTCTTGCCTATCTTGACATAGTCATGTATGTTCCTTATCCTTCCGGGAGATATCTCTGATATGTGGATCATGCCCTGCTTGCGGTCAAACTCGTCAAGGTTTGCAAATACGCAATGAGGGTATATTTTAGTTACAGTACATAGAACAAGATCTGATTCCTCTGGAAAGTCCTTCTTTTTCTCTACCATCCTTACTCAAGCACCTCTAGTATCCTTGCTTTGACGCGTGATTTTCCGCCAGTAGATTCTGCAAGGGGTTTGTCACATACCAGGCACTTGACGTTTGTTGATGTCTTGCCGAACATTATCTGTTCGTTCTT
>DUGW01000036.1 GCA_013331125.1 Candidatus Woesearchaeota archaeon
CTTCCCTGAAGATTTCTCAGCTGAAGACAGGGCTGAACTCGAACAGACAGTGCTTGATTACATAGACGACAGGCAACACTCTCTGCTTAGCAATGATAATACCCACAGATACAAGCATGAGCCAGATGAAGCTGAAGAGTTCTGCACAGTGATAGATGACAAGGCAGTGATGCACAGCAGAGCTTAAGAAAAAAACTAAGAGAAATCTAATTCTTCTTAACATGCACATCCATCTGTGGGAATGGTATCCCTATCTTGTGCTTGTTCAAAAGCTTGTAGATCATTGTCGTTGCTTCTTCTTTCTTTGGATAGAACTTTTCCAGGTTGTCAACCCAGAAGAATGCCTTCATGTTCAATGCAGAATCAGCCATCTCATCGAACTTGACAAATGGCTCAGGGTCCTTCATGATATCTTTCATCTTCTTTATCTCTGCCAGAACAAGCTTCTTCACCTTGTCAGGGTCTGTGCCATACTCTACTCCGAAAGCCACAGATACCCTTGCGCTGACATCTGGCTGGTGGAAGTTCTTGATGCGCATAGTTGCCATGTTGCCGTTAGGGACAATGATCACTTCATTGTCATATGTCTTTATCCTTGTTGCCCTTATGCCTACATCCTTGATAACACCTATAGTGCCATCAGCAAGCTCTACCTTGTCGCCTACATTGAATGTCTTGTCTAATATGAGTGACACGCCTCCGAATATGTTTGCCAGTGTGTCTTTTACAGCAAAGCCTAGTGCCAGTCCTGCTATGCCTACGCCTGCCAGCAGACCGGTCACATTGACCCCCCAGAGGTCGAGCACCATTATGACAAGCATTATTATTACGATGACCTTTGTCGTAGTCCTAAAAAGAGGAACCAATGCGTCATCTATTGTAGATTTTGTCTTCTTTGCAAACATGACGCTCCAGAAGTCAATCAATGTAAGCACAACAGCCAGTATGACAAACCCCACTGCGAGGTAGATGGCAGACATTATGCCTGTGCCTACAACGCTTACCCATCCGCCGGAGAAAGCAAGATACTCGAATGCTATCTTGATGCCGATGAATATAAGCAGCCAGGATATTGGGGCCTGTGTCCTCTTTATCAGCATGTCGTCAAGCTTTGTCTTTGTCTTGGCAGTCATTGCCAGGATTATCTTCTCTACGATGTAAAGGAACAGCTTTGATAATGCCAAGAATACTATGAATATTATAGCAGCTACAATATACCTGCTGTCGAAAGGTGGCGGCAGGTAGCTGAGAATTATTTCCTCAATCATCTTATTTTGCTTTATTCTCGACTACATCTATGATGCAGGTGAACGGTAGCTTTGATGATGCCCTTCGGAGTGCGTCCTTTGCCACTGCGATATGTGGCTTGTTCACGCCTATCCTGAATATTACCTGGTTCTTCCTGACCTGGGCTGCGATGCCTATCGGCTTTCCGAATGACATCTTCATGCCTGTGCTCATTCGGTCTGCTCCAGCTCCTGAAGCCAAAGGGTTCTCCCGCAGNNTTCTGCAATAACCTGTTGCTTGTCTGCCTTGCTGCCTCTATTGCATTGTCCCTTACCTGCATGCCCACCTTTGGTTTGAGCTGGACAGTGTAGTCGAATTTCTTTGACAGGTCTCCCATATCAAAGCGCACAATACGGCAGTTAGGTCTTGTTCTGACATAAGATTTCGTCCTGAACTTACTTATACGCGTGTAAGCCCTTTCCAGCCGCCTATAAGCGGCGAATTTCCTTAATCTAGCCATTTTCCAACTTCAACTTCGAAAAAAGAAGTGGTTTATAAAGTTATCTTTTTGGTGTTTTAAGGCCTCTGAAGCCATTTCTTCACACCCTGGCCAAGTAACATTTATATACTGCCCTGGCTCTTAAAGCCATGTTATGGACCGCTCTTCAGAGGGCCTGTCTAATCCAGAGGTGAAATATATGAGAGCAACAACATGCATTCTTGTCATGTTTTCATTGCTGCTTCTAGCTGGATGCGCCCAGGAGAGCTTCAAAGAAAACCATTCTTCTGGAACAGGCATTAAGGTTCTGCCGGCTTCTGAGATAAAAGAGTATGAAGGAGAGAAGCTTGGTTCTGTGGATGACTTCAGGGAGAACTCGATCAAGGGCCCTCAGTACGTCAACATAGATGAGTACCAGCTGGAGATATCAGGGCTTGTCGAAGCACCATTAAACATGGATTATGATACTGTGCTTGAAAATCAAAAATACGAGAAAGTTGTACAGCTCGACTGTGTTGAGGGGTGGAGCGTGAACATCCTGTGGGAAGGTGTCCTGGTGAAGGACCTGATAGAGCAGGCAGGACCGCTTCCAGAGGCGAACACAGTGATATTCTATGCGTATGATGGCTATTCCACTTCATTCCCTCTGGACTATGTCATGGACAATGACATTATCATGGCGTACAGGATGAACAACATGACGATTCCTCCTGAGCGCGGCTTCCCTTTTCAGCTTGTGGCAGAGAGCAAGTGGGGCTACAAATGGATCAAGTGGGTGAC
>DUGW01000048.1 GCA_013331125.1 Candidatus Woesearchaeota archaeon
ACGACCTTACAGTCCTTGGTGACTGCCTTGAAGGAATCATCGATCCTGTCCTTCATCCTTCGGACCTTCCTCTTGATGGCAGCAGGGACCACATCATACTTGACGACCTCTGTGAAAGCAGAATCGCCCTGAACCTTGACCACCTTGAAGGTGATGTTGATGTGCTGCTTCTTGACATTGCCTGACAGGATCATGAGGTTAAGGGTCATGGACCTGTCCATCAAGGAATTCGGTTCGTAAGCCATAGACTGGCCTAATTCCCTCTGTTGGAAGATTTTAGGAGCAAAAACTGAGTAAAACCTCTTCCTGCGCCATTTATCGACTGTTTTGACTTTTTTAGCTGCTTTAGCCATATTTTAACGCCTTATGTTTCAATCTGAGTATTTTTGTGTGGAAATTGAGGGTGTTTATAAAGATTTGGGATGGGAGAGGCAGGAGTATATAATATGGGGGAGGGGGAGGGAGAGGTAGGGGCTGCAGAAAGTTTCGCCTCCGGCGGTTGCTGCCGGGCTCCGTGCTCGGATTGTCAATCGGTGGGTGCCGTATCCCCGTAAGGGACAACCCCCTCCGGCACTTCAAACATATCTTCTAAGGCACTACGCGTAGGGCAGCAACGCAACTTTCTGCAGGATAAAGACCCATAGAAATCTTTAAATAACATCCCGGGAAACCAATCCTCACCTTTAGCGAGGTTGGTCAGGGACGGACATCTGTCTGTTCCTGGCCTCTCATAGCCCTATTCTACCACATACAGATGCGGCATGTCCTGACAGTCCTCGAAGACCCTTGCAATCTTCGATGACCAACTCAGGAGACATCATTGCTGAGGAACTGCTCCCGCTTGATGTCATCGGTGATATTCATCACAAAGCTCTACCCTATATCGAACTTGCCCTTCAATCCCGACAGGAAATCGTCGACATCCCTCAACTCCCTGAACACAAGCTCAACCAGCAGATCATACTCCGAATCTGTCCGATATAAAGAGTTCACATTGGGGTGGTCCTGAAGATAGTCCAAGACCTCAGACCGGTTTGAACCGACCTTCAATGCGACATTCGTCTTGGCATTGAAGCCAAGCTTCCTGAAATCTATCAGGCTCGAATGCTTCGTGATGAACTCCTTCTCGTACCTGCGCACATTGTCATATATCGTCGTGACAGGAATGTGCGTACGACGAGAGATGTTCGTCAACCGCTGCCTCGCATCCCTACGAAGGTAGGACAAGATCAACAAGTCCTTCCTCTTCATGGTACACCTCGTGCTGTTTTTTCCTTCTTGCCACCGAAGGGGTCACTGAAGGGAAGAGCAGGTGTTTGGTGGCCGAAGATCGCTCTTGGAGCCCTTCCCTTCTAAGTCACTGCAACAGAAACATCACTACAAAAATCACTGCAAAATAATCCACTGCTCCCCTTGACTAGTACATAGGGCAGGAAAGTGTATAAAACTTCTTAGAAGAAATTTTCCCCAATCGCAAAACTTATATATTTGAATTGCGTATATAGAAAATATCGGGGGAAGTACTTAAATGGGCGCTGAGCTGGATGCTAAAGACAAAAAGATACTTTCTGAACTAGACATGGATGCGCGCCAGTCGATAAGCTCGATCGCGAAAAAGGTGGGGCTGTCGAAAGAAGTCGTCAACTACAGGATAAAACAGCTAGAGAAAAGAGGGGTAATCACCGGATATTACACGGTCCTCAACGTAGCAAAACTGGGACTGATGTTCTGCAGGTTCTTCTCAAGGGTACAGAACGTCAACCTCGAGAAAGAAAAAGAGATCTACGAATTCGCGAAACAATACCCGGAGGTATGCTGGGTGGTCAGCACTAAAGGGCCATGGGACCTCGCATTCGTGATACTCGTGAACAAGATAAACGAATTCAAGAGGATATGCGACACATTCTCATTCAAGTACGGCTCACACTTCCAGGAGAGGTACGTGAGCATAGCGACAAAGATCCACCACATGAAACACAAATACCTCTATGATACGAACAGGGACGAGGATAAGATCCTCGGCGGAGATGCCGAAGAGGAGACGATAGACGACACAGACTACAAGATACTCAGCATAATAGCGACCGACGCCAGGATGTCCACATTAGATATCGCACGGAAACTCAAGATAACACCGAACACGGTGAAGTACAGGATAAAGAAACTCGTCGAGAAGAATATAATACTCTGCTTCAGGGCAGCGATAGGGATAAAAGAGCTAGGCTACCAGAGACACAAAGTGATACTCACACTCCAGAACATGACAGAGAAGAAGACAAGAAGGATGATAGAGTTCCTCAAACAGAACAAGAACGTGACATACATAACAGAGTCTGTCGGGTGCGGCGATGTCGAGTTTGAGATCGACGTAAGAGGAAGCAATGAACTGCACGAGAACCTCAACGCCATAAGACACGAGTTCGGAGAGCTGATAAGGAACTACGACATATGCGTCACATATTCTGAAGAACAGGTGAACTACCTGCCGCTAAAGAACAGCGCGGCGAACATCCCGAGCAAGACACAACCCATCGATATAGAGGAAAGCTAACCTCTAGGTGCAGGAGTGGGACTAAAAAGCACAGAATCCCTCTCAGGCATGCTCTTCCTAGCAAAAGTATACCTTATCTGCTGGTTATGGATACGCGTCGTGTGACTCCTCCTTGAAGCCTGCTTCAGACCCGCATCAGCATACACCTGAGCGAACTCATAGTTCTCTGCATGCGCAAAGCCAGCCTCAAGCATCTTCTCAGCATAGTCATCACCATAGCCCTCAATAAGATAATAAGGCGAGGGATCTATAGGCTCCAGGTAAGCAGCATCCCTGAGGAAATCATCCACAAAACTGAAACCAGGGCTGCCAGGACGGCTGAGGGCACAGAACCTTTCAGCCAAGTACTCATCACAGGGAGTCCCATCAGGCATATGCAGGTACTTCATCCCTCCGGCCTCCTGATAAGAGTAACCCAAGAAACTCAGCAGAGTGGTGAAATTCGCAAGCACGACGCTGGAATCTTCAGCACTCATCTCATAGACAACCTCCACACCAAAAGGATCGGATGTCTTCTCCAAAGCACAGCAGACACTGCCATGACGGGTAGGTGAGAGGAAATCGTCATCAGGTATCTCTGCAGTATAGAGACCCTGCGCATACCTGACAAGATACTTCGTCATACGGGTCCTGCCATCGGCACTCACACGGAGCCTAGGAGCTGCGAAACTAGGACCATTATGCCAATCCCAGACATGCATCACCCCATCATCACGCAAAAGATCGTAACACTGCCTGAAGAAAGGGGTAAGGTCTGACTGGTGGCAGATCGCAGCACCAGAGACTATAAGGTCCACATCCCCCTTCAACATCATAAGGCCAGGCTCAGAACCCATATCCGCAAAATTGCATCTGATGGCCTGAAGCACATCACCAGCCCTGATGATGCCGTCCCTGAACTCAGGTATGCTCTCGACGAGATAAGAATATGTCATATCAAGGGCATGAGAACTGACATCCATGTAAGTATAACGGACCCTGGAGAGGAACTCAGCCCGCCGACCTGCACGGCCACCGAGTTCAAGCACCAGCTCGAGAAGAGGATGGGCAGTATAACCGACACCGACTCCGGGCTCAAATATGTTGACGACCCTGCCTGAATAAAGAAGGCGACCAAGCTTATCCTCCAACGTCTTGCCAAGCATGGCATTAGCATCCTTTGTTATGCCTGTCGCAGGCTCGATCTTACCGCCAAGATGGCGGGCAGCAGCGACAGAATCCCATTCATCAGCATATGTCTGGGTGCCGATGTAACAGACAGCGTCCTTGACCAACTCCTTAGCCTCATATCTCTCACGAGGACCCCACTTACCAAGACCCAGCTTCTGGAATACACGCCCAAGCCTATCATCACGAGAGAGTACCTTCGTCAGGTGATACAGGTTCACCCAGTTCTCCATATACTTCCTGGTTATACGAGAGTAACTTCCCGTCTTACACACAGGGAAATCCCTGGAGGCGAAAGGTTCGAAGAGAGGAAGATAATCCGAACGCATGACAAACCCCTCTTTAGAACGATCCAACAAGAGCTCTCTCACCCTTAGCCTTCCTTCTTCCTTAAGCCTTTCACGATCCATAGTATCACTCACCTCTCTTTCTCCCAGCAGCACTGCCCAACCAACAGACAGCAGCGACCTTATTATTATCACCGTCGACAAAATCCGAATCCCAGCCAACCTTCGACATCTCACTCCTAAATGAAGGTTTGTGAAGAGTGCCTGAGTCGATAACAAGAAGAGCCTGATTCTTCCTGAAATACCCCCTGCTCTCCGTGAGAAGATAGATGCAATGCAGTTCACCGCTCTTCTCATCATAATAAAGGGTGTGACAGAGGGAGCCATCACGGGTGAAGTTATGCTGGTCAAGATGATAACCATGACCCACGCCCTTGGCAAGGAAAAGCTGTGAAAGCTGGTTACGATAATAAGAAAGGTCCTTCTTGGAATACCCCTCAATCACAAGGAGATCGCCCTTATCAGGAGGACGTTCCAAAGACTCTCTCCTACGATGGAAAAGGCCAGCATAATAATCAGCAAGACTGATACGCTGAACATTGTTGAACCAGGTGCCGCCACACCAGAAAAGACCATTCTGACCAGGTCGGAAATGGATCCGCTTGAGATTCTCAAGATACATCTCCTCAAAATCAGCCTCGACACCGGCCTCCCAGCAGTTAGTCTTCGCCTCCTCGAGCATCATATGACTCCTGTCGATGAACAAAGGACGGCCGACAGAGACGACACCCTGGAGCGCAGTGTAATACATCAACTCCTTGGTCGCAGGACCACAACCGCCG
Source organism: Candidatus Woesearchaeota archaeon (assembly GCA_013331125.1). The sequence continues at coordinate 4,848 of DUGW01000048.1, forward strand.
AACAGAGGGGTGAAACGCCTGTCCAGAAGACCTGTCTCTGACATGAACTGCACCACCTTCTTGACAAAGAGAGGATCGCTCTCCCTCTTAGAGAGCTCAATATAATTCCTGATGGCCGGTTTACTGTAATAGATGAGAGCCTGACGGTCCCTCAGGTCCCAGACCCGATCAACCTCGACGCCAAACTCCCTAAAGAGATGTTCCTTAAGGTAAGCAGGGCAAGGTTCAGGACCTCGCTGCAGCATCGTGACATAGTTCATCTGGATCTGTTGGCGCATCTCCCTAGATTTCTGCTCAGCGATGTCAGCAGCCTCCTTCTTCCTCAACTGGAAGTCAGTCATATCCTCGGGAAGGAGAAGATAGGTATCCAGGCGGTTCTTGATGAAAGTCTCACCCATCGGGATCAGGAGCTTGACAGCATGACGGAGCTCGACTGCGAAACTAGGGCTCATGAGAAATGCATTACGCGAAGTCCTCAGATACTTTAGGCCGATGGTGTCGATATCAGAAGATTTGCCTACCTGCGCTGTCGGCACACCATCACGCCGCTCCATGGTCGAATATGAAAGGAGCTTGGTCACGCGCGAGAAGGTGCTCCACCTGTCAGAATGCTCGATGAGTTCTGAATAGAAATCAAGGAAACAGTCAATCTCCCAGGGCTCATGGCACTCAAAGGCCTCTGTCACCCTCTTGAGCACGAACTCAACCCTCCTAACATCAGGGTCGCCCATAGCACCATCTTCAGGGAGGAAATCAAGTATGCGGCCGACGAAACCATACACCCGACGGGAAGCCTCCTCAGGGATCCTCCCTATATACTCATAGAAAGGGAAAAGGATATTGCGCCTGTCTTTCCTGTCCACCTTCTCCAGCAGAGGATAGGCCAGGTCACAGGAACGGTTGACGAAACCATGCAGACTCTCGACGATACGGCCCAGGTTATTGTAACGGCGCCGCTGGTTGGGAGGCATACTGCTATTGAACGCGATCGCATCATCTACGATACCGGAGACAAAACCCCTCAATCTACGCGGGAGGTCATAGAATATAGGTTCTACAGCCCCCAAGTTCACAAGATCCTCGCCGAGAGCGGGGACCCTTGCGTTGTACTGTGCGCTTATCAACCTATCCACCACCCCACACAAGTCCCTTGAATGGACGACCTTCTCTATGGCGCCAAAAAGCCTACGAAGATCATCCTGCTGCTGCGAAACCAGGAAGCGGTCATCATGACCGTCCCGTCCGTTGTTCATGACCCAGCTGTGCACCATCTGCTTCACAGTCCTCGGCCTCGTCGAGACCGAAAGCAGACGCTCCAAACCGTCCACAGCATAGAGAATTATGTCTTCGCCGTAGTTATGCCTGAGCATAAGCCTGACAAGACGATCGGTATCCCTAGAGGCACTATCACCAAGCAGAGCAGTAACCCTCTCTGTCAAGGTGTCAGTGACCTCATCAAACTCCCAAGGATCCGGTCCTGTAGGTCTTCTGTATTTAGGCATGCAATCGCCCGGAAACAAATAAACGGAAAAATCATGTGATATCCTTGATCCTCAATATCTCTGAACAGTGATCCAGAGGCACCATGTCAATCTGCTCACCGGCAATCCAGTCAGTGCCATGCTTCTGGAAAAAAAACCCGTGAGCTTTCTTGAAATCATCAGCATCACGCCAGACAGACCTGACAAGGATCTTGCCATCATAGGTCTCATGACAGCAGACGCAATTCGGCCACTCATCGAGGAAACACCCCATCATCCTCTTCGTCTGGATAAGGAACGGACTGGTGACTGTTATGTTCTGCAGAATGAGCATCCTGTACCCAAGCAGAGAGAAGTTAGGGATATTCAAGGTATGGAAGACATTCTCCTGCCTGAGCCGATGATGGATCCTGCGGACAGACACCTCATTTAGGCCAACAAGCTTGGCGATCTCCTTGAAAGTATAATCCTGATTCTCGACCAAAAGGGAGAGGATCCTCCTCTCATTATCCTTCAGCGAGCGCGCAGCGCATGACTCATCATCCATGACCTGCATATCATTATTAGGCGAGCAGATTATATAAAACTTCGTAGCGAAAAATGCGAAAAAATGCAAAATTTATAAGGAAAAATGCATATTTAAAAAGGAACCGAAAGAAACACGAGTCGACGGGGTTTATAAGCAAAAGAAAACCAGCAGTGCAAGACACCCCCATATACACCGCTATATATCATATAGCCTTCTCAAAGAAAGGAAACGGATGACGCGGGAATGCAGACAATACTTCATCGCCTTGCCGCTTTCCTCCTGGCAGGAACAGTATCCGTCATACATGCAATAGTCGCGGCTGCCTATGGGCCAGCGGAGAGTGCCAGCGTCGAGACAACTGAGGGCTTCATGACGGAGTCTAGGCCTGTCCGCCGAGAGACGGTCATACACCTCTTTGTCTGCCAAAAGCATCTCCAACAGATCCATGACAACACCTAAAAACAAGATACGGAAAATCAAGACAACAAAGCTAACGGTAGATAAGCACAGTGCCCACTATCGGCCTATGGTCTGATGCCTCGATATGGACGGTGTGATAATCGGCAATACCAAGACCTTTAGAGACAAGGATATGATCGATAGACTCGCGAGGAGTGTCTGAAGGATAAGATCTTATCCCGACATAGGGGTTATGGACAAGACCTGACGAGAGCAGACGGTCGAAAGACGGCATGCCAGGCCCGGAATTGAAATCGCCAAGCAGGACAAAAGGGGGCTTCTTGGCGCGCAGGTGTCTCAATATCTGGGCAGTCTCCTTCATCCTGGTGCTCTCACGCTCAGCATCATAGTGAGTATGGACAAAATTCAGGTCCTTGCTTCCAGCGGTGCTGAGCTTCACGTCGAAATCCACGTAACTCTTGAAATAATGGAGGACGCGCTGCGCAAAAGTCCTGCCATACTGGTGATGACCGTTGAGAGCGAGAGGGTACCTGCTGACTACAGCATTACCCAGCTGCAGGAGAGGAGGCATGCCGAAGATAGTCTCCTCAATAACGTGGTTGAAACAGAGACCGCGGGCGATATACTTCGCCTGATCGATGTTCTTCGTGCGGGCAGAGTTGAAATCCGCCTCATTCATGCAGACGACATCAGCTTTTTCTGACTTCAACATGTCTATCATGTCGTCGAGATTAGACCTCACCTTGCGGGCAGGCACATCACGGAAGAAATCATCATGATTACCGCGGGCATTCGCAATGTTATAGGTGACGACACGAAGCCTGCCTTCAATACCTTTCGGTCTCGGGCAGCAACCAGTAAGGGTGAACAGCTTCGCACCAGCACAGCCTGATACAGAACCTCCGACGTACATGGCGAGAAGGGCAGTGGCTGCCCCGGCACCGGCAATCTTAAGGAAATCCCTCCTGCCAGGACCGTCGACCTTTGGACCAGCATCCTCGACGGGCCTATCAGACCCAGATACCTGTTCATCCACCATCTTTTCCACCCTCTTTCCGGGCCCTAGAGACCCACATGTGATGCTGAAACACAGAATAATCCGAACGGACATCCCCGCCCACCAGAGAGACGTCAAAATCCACAAAATACACATGCTTCCTAGTCTGATAACTGACATAATCGAAAGGCCTGGCCTTGTCATCAGCCCATGTAGGCTCGACGAGCATCCACTCCCCAACACCACCCTTGAGAGGGACAAGCACCTCGACCCAGGCATGATAACCATCCACCTTCCCATCATCATCAAGGACAGCGCCAGTCCTCTTGCGCGCAGGGATACCGAAGGCGCGGGCCATAGAGACAAAAAGGTTAGAATACTCACTGCAATCACCCTCACCACGCTGGAAGACCCTGCTGAGAGGGAGATCATCCTCCTGGACCTTATACTCAAGGATGTTATCAGTCACCAGGAGAGTATAGAGAAGCTTTGCCATCATCTCATCAGGGCCATTATATGCACGCACCAATGCCTGGACACCATCATGGTCAGCCGGGAACTTCTCCGTCGACAAAGTGTGCTGCTTCACATAATCAGGAAGGTCCTTGTAGCCTTTGTCTGCCAGGAGAAGATAGACAAGACCCTTCTTGGGAGCCTTCGAGACGGCAGAAGATCTGATGCGCACATCAAGAGGCCTGTCAAAATCAGCCTCAGACAGGACACCATCCTTGGCCAGCCTCGAGATGTCAAGATAGTAATGCGAACCGCGGGCGACAGAAGGCGGCCTGATGCTGAGATAACTCAGAGGGATCGCCTTGCCATTGACTGATATCTTCCTGACAGAGAACTTAGGCGTCAGTATGTCCGGTATCTGGGGCTCCAGTATGATACCAGTAGAGGATATCAAGGACCTG
>DUGW01000171.1 GCA_013331125.1 Candidatus Woesearchaeota archaeon
TCCTCCCCACAGGAATCCGTTGTTCTTGAACTGTTGTATTGCGCATGTGGGTATCGCTGCCTTTAGTGTGGTCTTTGTCTGGCTGTCAGGGTTTCCTGCCCTGTCTATCACCAGCACTATTCCGTACGCCTGTGGCGCCTTGTATTGGGCGTATTTGGGATGTTGTACGTCTGCGTATCCTTCTATCGACGCTGACTCCAGGTACTTGACTCCGTCAGGGCAGTATTTCTTCATGGCTGCGTCTACCATGCTTAATGGTGTCTTGAGTGCCTTGTTGAGCTGCACGCTCTTTCCGAAAGCTGTCAGGCTCTCTATGTTCTCTCCTGGTTTTCCGTATTTCTTCTCGGCATTCGCGTTCATCGTCTTCACTTGCGCCTCTGTGCTTGCCGCTGTTACCCCGCCCCCTATGCTTCCCACTCCCACTGTCGCTGTCTTCGTTGATGGTGGCGGACATCGTAGTCCGTCTTTTGTCCTGACCTCTACATTGTATTCTTTCTGTACCAGGTATCTGTATTTTACGCTTGCGAGGAATGTTATTCTCTTTGCTGATCCTATTACCTCGTCTTGTGGTCCTGTGTATTGGAAGTGGCATGTTGATAGTGGCAGCTGCATGCCTTTCTTCAGTTCTTTGAGTGCTGTCGCTTTGCTTTGTAGATAGCTTGTTGACAGTGTCATCCTGTCTCCGTTGACTGTCCAGTGTTCGCAATAACCGGAAACTGGTGTTAATCCTCTCGGGACTATGACTGTCACTGATGTTATGTCTCTTGCCCAGCCGTCGAGTGCGTTCTCTATGGCCATCCTGAACTTGAGGTTTGTCTGTTGGTCGACTCCTATGAGGGATAGTTTGTCTGTGACCATGAATACTGATATCGGTCCTTTCTCGGATATTGATTTCCAGTCTTCTATCTCTGGGTGTAGCTCTCTGAATGCGGTCTCCATCGAGCCTAATGACCCGAGTTCCTTGTCTTTGGATTTTGCGTATTCTCTTAGTTCGTTCTGCAGGAATCCCTTGTCTATTATGTAGTTGTTAAGCACAGAATCGGTTGTCAGGTCTGACGCCTGTGTAGTTATTGTCACCTTGTAGTCTCCGCAATTGCTTGCTTTAGGGTAGCATGTCACTTCCTGGTCGAAATTGTCTGCTGCTATCGTCTCTGGAATGAGTTTCTGCTTGTCTCCTGCATAGTATCTCACTCCGCTTCCTACCTTGTCTGTGCCCTTGACGTCGTTCCAAACTGAATTGAGGTTTATTGATCTTGACATCAGGTGGCATGCGACTTCGATCTTTATGTCCTGCTTTGGGTGGTATCCTCTTATCCTTGCTCCTATCTCGAAGGATTCGTCCTGGTTCACTTTCGAGGGGTTCTTTATGTATGGGTCTTTTATCTCCACACCTACGAATCCTGCTGGTTCTACTTTTCCCTCGACATTCTGTCCTGTCGCCTCTGCCATGCTTCTCTGGTAGCTTGCCTGGAAGTCACTTACTGCTTTGCTCAGGAAGCTCTGACCTTTTGCTGCGGCTGCTGCTCCTCCCCCTCCCGCATCTGGTCCTTCCGCTCCTGTCACTCCTGCGCCGATCTTCCCTATGACTATTCCGAATGGGTTTCCCCATCCCATGTATGCGAAGAAGAATGATATCATCCCCAGAAATCCTATTATTATGAGTATGACGAAGAATTTTCCTAGTCCCCCGCTGTTCCATGTCTGGCCTATCCAGCTTTGGCTTCCCCCGCCTGATGCCTCTCCGCCCAGCAGTTTTCCTGCCATACCTGCCTTTGCTCCTGGTGCCGTCGCTGTTGCTGCTCTTCCTCCACCTAAAGCACCTGCCAAAAATCCAGCTCCTGCCGCTGCTCCTGCTGCTGGTGCTCCACCTCGTGCAGGCGTGGACGCCGGGGCCGGTGATCCTCCTGATGGTGCGGGGCTAGGTGTTGGACTTGATGCTGGACTTGATGCAGGTTTTTCTTCTGCGATTTTTCCTCCGGAACCGTATTCTGGGTAAGGTTGTGGTTGTGCTCCCTGGCTTAATGCATTGACATTGCTTTGAAGGTGATTGTCTAGTTTCTGGTGATGTTCCTGCAGGTTCTTGTCGATCTCTGCGCTTGCCTTCACTGATGCTTTTTGGTTCTTTTCAGCTGACTGCTTGGAAGAGTTTATTGTCCTCTTCGCCTGGAAATTGGTGACTTTTATTGCGGTGTGGTGCATCACATTGCCGTAGCCGAGACGCACGTAATAGGTTGCTATGATTGCGTAAGCGATAGGGAATGCGAGTATGAACAGCACGACCTGGACCTTGAATAGTGGTAGCGAGAGTATCTTCGTNNCTTGCATTTTCTCTCTCTATCTTTTTTTGGCGTTCTTCCTCTATCTTCCTTTGAAGTTCTGCAGCCTCTTCCTGCTCCTTGACCCTCTCGAGCTCAAGTTTGTCTTTGGCCTCTTGCGCCTCTTTCTGCGCCCTTTCTTTGGCCTCTTGGGCTGCCTTGCGTTCTGCCTCCACAAGATCCTCTATCTTCTTCTGCGCCTCTTCTGAGACAGCGACCGGTTCTTGTGGTGCTATGCTTTCAGGGACTATGTATTCTTCTGCGCCGCCGCTGGATGGGCTCTCCTGTGAGGGCTGTGATGCTGGCGATGGCTCTGGTGATTTTGCCGGTTTTGGACTGGGGCTTGGGGTGCTGTCAGAAGCAGGTTGTGCCCAAGGGTCTTGGGGTGCCGCCATTGCTTTCTTACTGTAGAACAACCTAAAAAAATTCATCAAGCACCTCTTTTTTGGATTTATTCCTTGACTACTTCGAGTGACATGATCTCCATCGTGGTCTCTGGCATTACTTTCGCTGCGTTGTTCCCTTCTACCACGTAGTCGTTTAGGTTCTTCTTGAATTCCCTCTGTGTCTGGTAGACGTTGAACTCCCTTCCGTTGACATTCACTTTCGCTGATTTTGTCTCTTTGTCTTCCACGAATGCCATCTTCAGCATTATGTCATATCTTCCGTCTCTTATCGCGTCCATGTCACTGTCTTTAATCTCGAAATAGTATGTGGGTTGTATCACCTCTTTCAGTTCTGATGTTATCCTGATGAGGTCTATGAGAT
>DUGW01000093.1 GCA_013331125.1 Candidatus Woesearchaeota archaeon
TTCTCCTCTTTCTTCTTCTCTTCCATCAGGGTCTGCTCTATATCTGCCATGCTTGCGGTCTCGCCTGGAGGAGCAGCCTCGACGACAGGGGCTGCCTCTACCTGCACTTCAGGGGCCGGCATCTCGGGAAGGAGCAGCTTCACCTCGACTGTCCTCTCCGACCCGCCAGTATACATGTCCCTTCCATGATAGTCGATCTTTGCCTGAGGGGCCGGAAGGGTGTAGTTGCCTGCAGTCGTGTACCTGACAGGGTATTCAAGACTCTTCAACCCTTTCGGCGGTATGGTGGTCGACCATTCCTTATCGCCCATCGTTATGACTGCGACAGCCTCTTCATTGCCGAGATTCCTCGCTTCAAGGATGATGTTGTAAGGTTCTGAGATGTTGATGGCTGTCGCGACCTTCGTCGAAAGGAAGACTGCAGGACCACTTATCAGACCTTTCTCCACCTCAAAGCTTTCGTCAGTTATGTTCTCATAGAACTTACTTCCATATTGGTCATAATATTCCATCACTATCGGGTCTAAATCAAGGGTATCATTGACGACCTTAGGCCTGAACCAGACCATATTCTTTAGTTCAACAGACTCTTCAGGTTCGATGCGGTCGATGAAAAGGGTCTTAGGCCCTATGACATCAATATCCCTCTGTATGGGAAGGCGAATGGTTATGTCCCTGATCAGTTCAAGCTCTTCCTGGTTGTTGATCGTCAAGGTCGCCGGAATCAGGTTGCCTGGATATATTGTCTCAGGTTCATCGAACGTGATGGTAAAATCTACCGACGGCTCACGAGGTATGACTGTTATAGTTGACGTCTCGTTGTAATTGAACTCCTTGTTGAGGTCCTTATCGAAGTAGCTGACGACAGTAGTTATGTTGAACCTTTTCTTCTCGAAAACGACAGGAGGAGTTATCTCATACTTGTAGACCTCAGATTCCTCTTCAGCGATAAGTTTGAGCTTGTTAGACGTGACACCGATGACCTCAAACTCTTCAGGGATTATGTCTTTCACAAAGATATCCTTTATCTCGGCAACCCTCTGGTTGTCAAGCGAGACTGTGAACATGGTCTTCTCTCTGCTCTCCAGGACAAAACCTTCAGCAGCGTCGTGATTTATCTCTATCGGTTCGAATGCTCTCACGTTGAACTCGAACTCTGTGGTGTTGAGATACTTCTCGCCGAATGCGTTCGTGTATGTGGCAGTGAAATTGAACGTGTAACTCTTATCAGTGTACAATTCTGGCGGGATAAGGTCGAGGCTCCAGGGAATAACCTGCTTCCCTGCTTCAATCAGTTTATAGGATTTATCCTTGAAATCGGCCAGCTTGTCCCTTGAGTAGAAGAACCTGATATCCTTTATGTCTGAGAAGCTGTTCGTGTTCTGGGCATAGACAGTGAACCTGTAAGGGTGCATCGATTGGATGTCAATGCTGTTGTCTTCCTCGTCGAGTCTTTTCGGAACAGAGAACAGTTTTGATTGGTCGTCGACAGTTATGTGGAAGACAATCCCTGGGTCTGCCACACTGAACTCCCTAGATCCCAGTTCTGAATACGTGCTTTCCCCGTAATCATATTCGAGCAGATAATCCAGGTCAAGTATTATGTTCTGCATGCCTGACTTTCTCGTCCCCAGCTTCAAGACCCAGGTCTTCGTCTTGTTGGTCAGGGTACCGGACCATCTCAGCTTCTTGCTGCTGATCCTCTCTATCCTGTCAGAACTCCATGATGCGCTCTCATGAGCCCCTGATGCATTCTTGAAATTGAACCTGAGACTGCTGGTCTGCAGATAGTCGACACCTTCTGGAAGAGTTATCTGAAGGTTGGCATCTACATCTTCGTGGTAGTTGTTTGTCAGGCGGATTATTATCCTTGGCTCTTCACCTATATCAGCAGAGGCTATGGTATCATCAAAATCGAACTCTCGGCCCTCGACCTCGAAATCCTCCCTGACAACACTATACTCGAGGACGACAACAGGTTCTACGTCTATGCTTATAGACGCTGTGTACTCTGTCTCCCACTTCAGGCCTGTCCAGTAACGGACCTTGGCAGCGAACTTCTTGTGGACCTCTTCTGTCGCGTATATATGGAAGGTGCATGTCTTCTCCCGGTCAGTGTCAAGATGGCCAGACCAGCTGACAGTGTTCTCATGGACAAAACAGCCAGGACCGTCAAGTTCGATGATCTTGATCTCTTTTGAGTAATCATCAAGAAGGGTGACTTTCTCGGCATTGTCGCCGGTGTTCTTTATGGTAAGAGTGACGATCGCCTCCTGACCGATGTAAAGCTCTGTCTGGTTGATTGTCTTGGTGACTGAGATGGTCGGTGATTTACGGAATATCTCCACTTCTGCATAGAGCTCCTCTTCTGTCTCATCCCAGGTGACATTGTAGAAGCAGACACGATATATCTCTCCAAGTGTCTTGCATTCAGTGATAGGGATTGACTGGTAGATATCACCGCCATTGACAAAAACTTTGTTGGCGTACTTGTTCAGCGTGATGATGAATGTGTAATCATCATCTATATCAATGCTATGACCTGAGATGATATCGTCATGGAAGATGCTGCTCTCTGCCAATGCCAGAGGTGCGGATATAGTCAAGACGAGGAATATGAGCAATATCTTCTGAGAGGCATTCATAACCCTAGCACCTCCCTTATCCCGTACCGGAACGCCATCGTGTTCCTATGGACCTCGAGGTCGCCTTCCTGCTCTTTCTCTATGAGCGTGTCCACTGGGTCGTCTGAACCAAGGATTGAACTGTCGATGTAGCTCCTGAACAGGCTGAGTCGGTCATCAGCATCTGCAGAATCATAGACAAGGCCTATCTTCTCAGGCAGAGCATCTTTCTGGACAACAATCACTTTGTAATACTTATCATAGATCTCTGAACTTGAGTCTGAAGGGTCAGGTAGGGAAGAGATGTCAACCTGTTCTGTGGCAGTGCCATCAGTGGCAAAGCCTGTCACCAGGTCATTTGAATCTTCAAGGAGGAAGAGATTGTTGGAAGCGATCAGGTTGTTGCGGAGATTGGTTTTGTCAGCATAGCGCAGACCAAGGACCACAAGCCAGACAACAAAGATGATGCCTACAGCACTCAAGGCAACATTGAAAAGCCTCTTCACAAACCTGAAGAACAAGACTAGTATGACTACAGCTAACGCAATCCACACTAAAGTCATCGCTTGCATCGACTACCTCAATTCCTGTGATTTGCGGTCCCTCAGAACTTCAACCAGATCCGAGTTACCTCTTTTTTCGCTTCATACGCCCTGGGAAGGGCGATAAGAGAAATTCTGGGTTCTAGAGTTTATAAATGTTTTGGGATTGTCCGGTGAGGGGTTGTGGTTTAGAGTATCCAAGACAAAGGTATTTATACATCCGCTGTTCTGGGAGATGAAGCATATCATAAACGAGGCGATACTGATGAAGACATGTCCGAAATGCAATGGTAAAGTAGTAAGGAAAGGAGTGATAAAGAGCGGCAACTCAAACTACGGCCTGTGGAAATGCGAAGCCTGCGGCCATGAAGAGATGCAGTGTGAAGGACTCATCTGATCCGACTTTTTTATTACNNCCTGCCACTCTCTCCGCCAGATCCTGAAGATGATGGCGAACGGTCAGACGTGTCAACCTCTTTATGCTTAGCCAATGTAACTCGTCTCCTTATGCATCCTTGAATGCATCTTCTTCAAGGCAGACTTCTTGGAGAGTTTCGAGAGCTCCTGGGTCCTGCTCATGATCTCCTCCTCGATGTCCTCGATCTCCTTGTCAA
>DUGW01000041.1 GCA_013331125.1 Candidatus Woesearchaeota archaeon
TACAGGCATTTGATTCACATAGAAATCTTCTGCCCCTCGGTATGTCAGGACGATTGTGCCTTGCATGACTTCGCATTCTCCTGGTAAATATTGGTTTATTGGTCTTTTTATTCCATCTCCCATTCAATCCTCACCCTATATTGTTGGTATATTTGCTCCCCTTCAGGTCTTAGTAGTCGTGCCCGATATTTATAGCTTTCTTCCTTAGATTTTAGCTTACGCCGCTTTCTGCAGGAACAGCGATCTCTGGCCTGGTAGCAGTTTTGCCCTTGCCTCGTTCTCTTCCATGACCTTGCTTTCCCAGTCGTCATAGTCCAGCCAGCCATCTACTGCCTCGTTTTCGAAGAATGCATAGTTGTCAGCTGCAGCGGCAGATTCTGTCTCATCAGCAGTTTCATACCTTCCGTAGGTCATGCCGACTTCTATTGAATAGCTGTCAGTATCTTCTGTTCCCTGATATTGTGTTAGATAAGTTTCATCCCTGGCTGCTCTCCCTAGAGGTCTCTCTTCATTCTCATCTTCTAAGAGCTTGTTTGCCAGCGAGGGAGGCTCATCTTCTTCGTCCCCTGAATTGAAGCTTGCAGAAATCTCTTTTTTTCCATCAGAGGCTTTTTTGTACGTCTTTGGTTCTTTGGAACCTTTGTTTATTTCCATGTCTGAGTATATGACTCTGTCTATCGTTCGCGCATGTCGCGAGATAGAACTGTTCTTTGTATGGGTATTTGTGACTGGATATGAGAACGAATTAAGCATACGGTTTGAATCTCTCTTGGAGTTCTGGTTTCACCCTGTAAAAATATGACACTTTTCGATTTATAAATCTTTGCTTTTTATTTTTGCTCGATCTATGCCTTTTGCCGGGTTTTATCGTTTCTTATCCTCTGTTTCCCGCCCATCACGCACTTTTTCGAGTTTCCCTTATGGCATTATTTTATTTATAAATAAACGAAGGCTTTATATATTAGCTTGTGATAAGTACGTAGGAACTAGTATAGTAAATACTACATTTTCATCATTTAATTCGCTATCTCCAAGGATAATCATTTTAATTGCGTTAGAGGTTGCATGTAGGGGCAAGGTATTTCCGTACTCTGTTTCTTATATGCATCTCTTTGAAAAAGAAGGTGAGGTTGACATGAAAAGAGGTGTGGCGATACTGTCTATACTATTGCTTGTTCTGGCTCCTGGCATATTTGCTGTCGAGCCCTCGATAACGATTTCGCCTTTAGGGTTCTATGAGACTAATGACATAGATTTCCAGGTCAATGTCTCGAACTGGCAGGGCGATTATGAGATCAAGGAACTCCGTCTTAACCTCAATCCTGTCACTCCCCTGCAGCTTGTCGACTATAAGGGCTGGACAGAGTCTTCTTATGACACTATGGCCATCTGGTCTTTAGGGTCCATCGCCACGAACGTCTACCTCTCTATATTTGAGCTTCTCGCCGAGGCGCCGAGAGTCGACGAGGACACCGAGTCAGAGGTCACAGTCACCCTCATCGACGATGTCGACGGAGAGCACGAGTTCACCTTCCCTATCTCTATACTTAATGATGTTTCACCGCCGGAACTTTCTGATTACATACCTGTCGACGGCGGCCAGGTCCGTGAAGGCCTCACTGACCAGCCTGTGCAGCTTCGTGCTGTCGACCCTGAGACCGGCATAGGACAGGTCCTCTTTGATTATGTGCTGTGCGACTTCGAGGGCAACCTCACGCCTGAAGAGCACAGTGTCGAGCTTTCTGAAGATGATGTAGAAGAAGGCCTTTTCACCGATGTCGTAGACATCTCAGATTACGATGATATGGACGTGATCTGTTTCAGTTTCTCTGCCGAGAACAACGGTGGGGAGACATCCACCTATGGCGGCCGCGTCACAGTCGACGGTACCGCCCCTCAAGTATTCCTAGTAGCCCCTGATGAAGGAGACCTTGTAGGGTTGTCTGATGAGTTCAGTTTCTACGCTGACGACAATCTTGCCTCGGTGATGACGTGTAACCTCATTGTCGACGGGGAGGTTTCCCTCGGGAACATAGATGCGCCGGATATGGACACAGTACAAATCCCAAGCGCCGAAGTGGAAGAAGGACAGCATACCTGGAGCGTCAGTTGTTTGGATCAGGTCGGATGGCAGGGTGACAGTGAACAGAGGACATATACCCTCGATAAGACCCCGCCCGGCATAGTCCTTACAGCTCCGGAGAACGGTTCTGTAGTCGCCGATTCTGTCGAACTGCAGTTTGAGGTCTCTGACAACTACCAGCTCGAGAGTGTGAGCTGGCAGCATGGGGACGATTCGACAGACCTTGGTGATCAGGGATCGTTTAGTGTCAGCATAGCAGAGTGGCCTGAAGGGCCTAATGAAGTGACAGTGACAGCCAGTGACCACGTTGGTAACACCGCAGTGAAAGTGTTTACAGTGATGATTGACCGCACCGCACCAGAGATAGTTCTGGCAAGTCCTGAAGATAATTCCACAACAGATGTCCATGTGAACTTCGCGTTCACGGCGCAAGACAACTACGACGACAGCCTTGACTGCACCCTATCAGTGGACAGCACCGGGCATGAAGTCTTGGCAGTCAGCGGAGAGTTGGCGACCTATGAGATGCTCCTAGCAGTAGGGGACTACGATTGGAACGTCCAGTGTGTTGACGATGCAGGGAACCTTGCAGAGTCAGAATATCGGTCAGTGGAAGTCATAGACCTAACCGGACCAGATGTGACAATGAACAACCCTGATGTTGTGTTCAGAGGCGACCCCATAGGGGTACGCTTCACAGTGACTGACATTAGCGGCGTTGAAGCTGTGACTGCAGTGATGAGGGATCCTGATCTTAATGTCCAAACCATTTCCCTCGAAAAAGACGCAGAGACTTACACAGCGATTGTGCCTACATACCATTACAGCACACTCGGCATATACACTCTCGAGGTGAATGCCGTCGACACATTGGACAATTCCAACTCAGCAGAGGACACTATCCTGCTGACATATAAGTACATAGTTGATCTGACCCTTGACCCGGGCACTGTATCTCCGTCAGGCACAGTGTTGGCCTCAGGCACTGTAGTTATGGATGACGGTTCCGCCGTCCCTGAGACAGAGGCTACGCTGATGCTGCCTGTTGATGCGGCAAACAGCGTCCCTGCTGTGGTCTCATTGGCCAATGGGTCTTTCATGCACACTTTCGCAGCCCCTGCGTCAGACGGAGCCTACGATGTCTCAGTGTCTGTCCTTTCTGCAGAGAACGGTCAGGCCTATACAGGCACTAAGGCATTGACTGTCAGCACACCTGCTCCTGTCGTCACCAACACTGGCGGCGGTGGTGGAGGTGGCGGAGGCAGCAACCATAACACTGTCGACCTTTCAGACACCGGCGGCTGCAACACTGAATGGCGCTGCACTGCCTGGTCTCCTTGCTCAGGAGGCAAGCAGTCAAGGACCTGTGTAGACGTGAACCATTGCAGCGACGAGGATGGAAAGAGGATTGAGAAGCAGTCCTGCACAGAGAAGATAGAGATTACGGAGGATGAAGATGAGCCCGATACAACTGGAAATGCAGTCATTGAGACTAGAAGAGAAGTACAGGAACCAGAAGAGTATACGTTTAATGAGACTGAGGAAGACACAGGAGATTCAGCAGGCATTGGTTCTGCCTCTGGCTTCTTGAACCTGGGCACCGTCGGCCTTGTGAAGATGCTCTTGGTCATGTTGATGATGGCTATGCTGCTCGGCACGCTGAAGAAGTATGGTGGTGCCGCTGCCCGCAAGAGGCGCAGGAAGCCTGCCCCTCAGGATGTCTTGTCCGGCAAGGACAAGCTTGGTCTTGAGGATTACCTTGACAAGAGGAACAATCGTTGATTCGGTAGGTAATGAGTATGGTTTTGGAGGATCTGTTCAGGCCAGAGTGGATTGCCCGTAGGCCATACATATCTTTTTTCTTTGGTTTTATATTCTCTTTTGCTGGCTTCCTTGTCGCCTGGCTCTTCTTCAGGACCACCATGTCTGTCTCGATGGTCTTCCTTACGACCCTTCTTCTCACGCCGACCCTTATCGTCTTGATAAAGAGGGAGGAGGTTATCGAGGGTAAGTATGGTGCGAGGCATTTCTTGACCAACCATAAGGCGATATTTGAGACCTACATCTTCGCCTTCCTTGGTGTCTTTGTCGCCTATGTAATACTTGGCCTGGCGTCTTATGGCACTGACCTTTATTCCCAGATGTTTGATTTCCAGCTTCGGTTCCTCAAGTTCCAGGGTGTGGATTCCTCTTCGCTGGATGCCTTCATGGCAAGTGATGGTTATGGCCTATCACATTTCCTCTCTCTTCTCACCCACAACCTTCTTGTCCTTATCGTCTGTTTTGTCCTTGCCCTTGTCTATGGTGCCTCCGCGATATTCCTGATAATACTGAACGGTTCTGTGTTCGCGAATTTCATCGTCTTCATGATCAAGCGGCTCGGTACCGATTCATTACATGGTCTTCAGGCATTCGGTTTCTTCCTTATCCATCTCATCCCTGAGGTATCAGGCTTTCTCGTCGCAGCTATAGCTGGCGGTGTCGTGTCAAAGGCTGTCATGATGGAGAAGAGGTCTTCGCAGAGGTTCAGGAATGTCTTCAAGGATGCCTTCATCCTGGTGCTGATCGCTGTAGGGCTTATCATCCTCGGTGCGCTTCTTGAGACTTTTGTCTCTTCAGCCCTTTTCAGGTCCAGCTTCTGATAGACTTGGTTCAGATGATCTCTTTGAGCTTTCTTATCCTTTTCGCAGGGACTCCTCCCCATAGCTCATTTGGCGGGATGTCCTTGTTGACGAGGCTGTGCATGGCCACGACTGAATTCTCACCTATGACCACTCCTGACCTGATTGTTGTCCCGCAGCCTATCAATGCATTGTCTCCTATCACCACTTTGCCGAGCCTTGCCTTTTTCTGCGTGAACTCGTGGCATAGTATCTGAGAGTTCCATCCTATCAGTGCATTGTTCCCTATCTTGATCAGTTCAGGGAATATGGGGTCTATGTGTGAGAACCCTACTCCTGCATTCTTGCCTATGTCAATTCCTACTGTGTGTCTCAGAAAGAAGCATTTGAATGTCATTGAAAGCATCAGGTTTGAGAGTTTCAGCATGAGGAAATTATACCTTATCCTCCAGAAGCTTCTTACGCTCTTCCATTCTCCTGCGCCGAGAGGCTCTTCCCGGTCGAATATCACTACGGACTTGTCGCTTTCAAGGAACTCCTTCAGTATCTTTTTGCGTTTTTCTTTTTTCACTCTGCCGATTCACCCTGATCAGCGCATCCCTTGTCTCCCAGGTTCATGTTCGTGCATCTTGACCCTACGCACTCACATGCAGACGCGTCGTATGCCGCGCTGCAGTCGAACATCTCTGTGCATGCCTCTGGCCTCTCATAGAATGATGTGTACTTCTTGTTTATGCATGTCCTTGGATGGCATGTGGGCAGTGGCACGCAGTCTGCGTCTGTCTCGCATTCCTGCTGCTCTCTCGGTTCGACATCTTCATAGGTCTGAAGTTCGCCTGTGTCTGATGTCACGACCCTTGGTTTTGGTTCCGGGGCTTTCGGTCCTGGTATGACCTGCGGTTCTGTGCTCACAGGTCTCTCGTCCTCTTCCGTCTGCTCTCTGTCGACTTTCGCGTTCTGTGTAGAGCATCCCGCGACAAGTATCATCGCCACCAACAGTATCATGATCATCTTTTTCATGCTGCCATCCTCTCCAGGTTCTCTCTTTTCGCATCTGCCTTCGCAAGATCCTCTNNGGGTTTACGTACGGGAGAAATCCCGATCCTACCGCGACCAATGCGATTATCCCGTATCTTGCTATTATCATCCTCTTGTCGATGAGTTCATCCCCTTCGATGAGCTGGACAAACCTTTTCTTCAGCACCTGTGCCCTTTTCTGTTCTTCTTTCATGGCTTCTTGTATGTTGTTCAGAAGTTCATTCAGTTCTTCGTACCAATAGGTCAGTATCCTCGTCCCTGCGAATATCCTTGCATCGTCTATCGTCGGTATGTCCAGTATCAGTTCTGCGACCTCATTGAAGACCTGTATATTCACGCTTTCTCTTCTCTCTAGGTGTTCAAGTATCACCCGCAGGGTTGCGGCCCGTTCTATCTCTGCTCTTGAGAATTGGTATCCTCCTTTCCTGTTCTCTATGTGATCGATGTATCTTGTGAGATGGAGTTCCATCTGCAGCAGTGTTGTTATGTCTTCTAATGCCTGCTTGATCGCTTTTGTCGGTTTGTCTGCGCCTTTGAGCCTCTGTTTATTGTCTTCTGTAAGGAATGTCCTTCCTGCGATCTTCTCTGACCACAGGTGCACCCACTCGTTTCCTGACCATTCTATCCTTACATTGTCCTGCGAGACTGTGACCTTGATGTTGTTGTCCTCCTGTAATACCTGCAGGACATCTCTTGCTAATTCTCTGTATATTGCGAATGTCCTTGGATACTCGATCGTTAGGTGTCTTACTCCTCCTGCGAATGCTTTGCATATGTCAAGAAGTTTCTTTCCCTCTGCAGGGTCTAGAAGTTCAAATACTGATGTGAAGTCTGTATGTTTCCTTACCTGTTTGAACACTTTGTGGAGCGTGTCCCGCTCATCCTTGATCCGGAGTTCCATCTGCTGCGCTTCTTCCATCAGTTGGTGTATCCTTTCCAGCTCTTGTTGCTCATCCATGCCTGCCACTCTATCATATGTCTTTTATATGTCTTGCCCTTCTTTTCTGCCTTTTTGGCCTATTTTTATCATGGTTGTGCGGGTCCTTTTCTTCCTTAATCTTGCTGAGCCTCGTCCAGTGACTTCAGCGATTCTTTGGTCAGTCGCGCTATGTCTTTGGCATCCAATATCGCCTGCAGGAGCCCTCCGCCAGGGATTATGTTCATCGCTATCTTTGATAGTGCCAGAAGGCCGCCCCTCACCGCTTCCAGTCTTTTCTCTTTTGTCTTCTGTCTGGATTCTGATATGAACATCTTCTGTAGCTCTCTTGCTGCCCTCCTGTCCATCTCGACAGCCTTGTGTGTCGCTTTGCTTAGTGAGTCAAGTACTTTATTGACCTTGAACCACCAGTCGCTGAGTGCGTGCATGCTCTGGTTCAGTAGGGGTGAGTTCACGTCTTTGGCGGCGAGCACCCCTCCTGTCTTGGCAGGTATGTCATATTCCTTGTTCAGCTGTTCCATGTATTCCATGAATTTTTTTATGTGGATGTCGAGCGCGATGATCTCTGCTATCTCCTGTACTATCTTGTTCTCTTTCTTTCCTATATCTTTTATCATCTCATCTGATATGAATATCCCTCCTTCCTGGCCCGGGCGGGCCTGGCGGAATCAGAAGACAAAATCTTTCTCGTTGTATTCTATCGATATCACTGAATCATTATACCTGATGCTGAAGCCTTTCAGTTCCTTCAGTTCTCCTATGACTGCCTCCATTATCGCCTTGAAATCCCTAAGCAGGATGGGATATTCTTCGCTCCAGTGCTCGATGGCTACTGCGAATGCTTTGCATTCATCAAGGAAGTGCTGTGCCTCTCCCCCTCTCTGTGCTATCAGGCTCTCGAAATTGGCATCCTCTTGTATGGCTTTGAACAGCTTGGCTGCCTGTTGGTAGTCTTCTTTGATGGCTTCGCCTACCTTTATGCTCTGTTCCAGGAACTTGTGCATTATCTCGATGTATTCCATAGGGCACCTAAGTGCCTCAGAAGTAAACCTTCATCATCACCCGAAGGTTCAGCCGGGGTTAACTTCTTCACAGGCATAGGAGAAGATTATTGTTTGGTTCTTATATTTTATGTTATTAGAAGGCTCAGCTGGGGTTAGTTGGAAGGCTCCGGAGGAGGCTTTCAACCTCAAAATTCCGCAGGAATTTTGTTGACTTCTTCACAGGCAAGAATCATCCATGCATACCTGTTTTTATATCTTTGTGCCTGGCAGCTGGTCTAAGGATTGCAGCTGTCCCCGCCGTGTTCGATGCACCCGTTCGCGCAATAATATCTTGGTTGATAGAACATGTTATCCTCTGTCCTGTAAGAGCAGTAGAGGTATTGTGATTGTGCTATGCAATAGGCTGATGTTAGTTCTTCTCCCTGGAATGTCGGTGGGCAGTGGAACCCTTCTCCTGCATGGGCATCCACCTGAACCTGTACATCCGGTCTTGCATCAGTCTCGTTGCCTGGGGCTGTGTCTCCATTGCATGCCATGATCAGGCCGAGTATCGCTATGAGCTTTCTCATGCCTTCTGGCGTTCTTTATTTGGTATATTAAATCATCTGTAACTACTTAAGAGAGACTACAAAAACGAAAGATTTATATATTAGTTCATGGGATATCTGCCTATGTTCGACTTTAGACCAGGAGAGCATTTCTCAGAAGAGGATTCTGCTAGATTCCACGCTCTTTGCCTAAATGACGATGCGGTGCAATACTGGGAGCAGAGGCATCTTGAGACTACGCCGGAGGGTTTGCCTCCCCAATGGACCGACGCGTTGCATCCTGGATTTTTTTCATACAGACAGCCTAAAGAAGAAGGCCAGAAAAGAGAAGGTCTGCCCGAAAAGACTGCCTGTCCATCATTCTATGATCATCTGATCGCAGCAGGTATCCCTGAGGAGGCCATTGTGGGCAATAGGGATTTGTGGGATTTTTTCAGACAAGCTGAGGCCAATGATGTCGTAAGCCATAACAGGACGTTCTATGTCACTGACAAGGATGGTCATGGCTGGTTATTGAAGATCACTGACAATCCTGTGAAGGCCAGGATTGAGGCGGCATATAACTACCATCTTAACTCTTTGGGCTTCATAGCGAGAGGTATGGCCCCTGAGCCTTTTGAATCAGGCGGACTTTACATGACTCTTCAGGAGACGATCGTAGAAGATGTGCGAAGGCCTCTTGAGTATTGGATTGCCTGCCTGGCTTCGTTCCATAACTCTGCAAAAGAGATGCTCGAGTCCCAAGGTCTGGAAGCAAGGACATTATCTTTCTACAGCACTGATCATTTTGAGGAGCAGATCGGCATGTCGGGTATATCCATACCTTTTGATAGGGTCAGGATTCAGGAATCGATTGACCATCTCTTGCATCCGGATGATGTTGTCCTTGTCCACGGAGACCTGAAGAGGGGCAATCTCTTGGGAAGCTATCTTGTTGATGGTGAGGCTGTCGCATTGGCGTCTCCTGCAGTCGACCTTTGTCTTCTGTTCAGCCAGTATGCTGTACCGAGGGATCGATGGGGGCACTACCTTAGGATGTACCTTTCTGCCAAGGGTGTTGAGGATGTCGACGAGAAAGTGAAAGATCTGGAGATTTCTATGGACAGTGCTCTTGTGTACAAGGTGACCAAAGAGATATGCGGTTCATCTCTGAGAAGAGAGACTGAGAAGACCTGCAGGGATAATTCTTTATTGTCCAGCTATCTGGCTGCATAGGTTTAGTTGTCTTGACGTCAGTTGCCTGAAGAGATTGACCTGTCTGTATAGGTGCATGGCTGCCCATTTGTCTTTCTCACTCGAGAGCCTTTTGTCCCTTTTCATCTTTCCTATCTTGAGCCAGAGGCTGTTTGCGCTGTTGAAATCCTTCTTGAGATGTGTCTTGTACGCTTCATCGATGAGGCCTATGCTCTCAGATAACATGGGTGTCCGCTTTATCTTATGCTCTTTTATGTTGGTCGCTAATGCATGGTACTCTGCTGAGATCTTCTCCAGTGTAGTCACGTATTCATGCAGGTCGAATGATGTCTCTCCTGCATACTTATGTATCCTGATCGCTCTCAGGCAATGGTCTCTTAGCCTCAGTAGATTTGTCTTTGCAGAGTTGATGGTGTTCAGGTCTGTTTTTTCCCATGATTCGTTGATTGTCTGTGTTATCAGTCTTGTTATCTGGAACATCTTTATTATCAGGCTCTCTATCTCTTCTGGAGGGGTGCTCAAGAAGGACCTTATCGTCAGGCTGTTGCTTTCCTGCTGCACCACCTCCAGTCCTGTGAATGTGTTTATTATCCTGTTCACTTGTTGCATGTCAGGCACCTGTTTGAACCTGAGCCTGATCTCTGTGTACCCTGTCTTGTACCACGAGGCGATGAGTGATCTGATGAGGTTTATGTTGTCTGTTTCTATCTTTGCGTCCTTTGTCTTCTGTTTATGTGCCTGTCCTGATATGGTCAATGAATTTCCGTCTTCGATGATGTCTACATCATCCCCTGGGCCCAGGTTGTTCTCCCTGACCCATTTTACAGGCAGGAATATGGTGTTCCCTCCCACTCCCTGTTTGATTATCTTGCGTTTCATGCCTGTTGGTATTCATATCTCCTATTAATACTTTACGATTTTTAATATTAATAATATCAATAAACCCTATTAATAGCATTATTATCACTCGCTGATGGCTACAACCATCTGGTTGTGTGGGGTGGAAATATGGATGATAAATACGGAACAAAGGGATATGAGGATAAGTTCGTGAGGCGTGATGATCTGAAAGTGCATTATGATTTTGAGAAGAGCCTTGATGACAGGATTGTCGATGAGAACATCAGGAGGCTGCTTCATCCTACTGGTTTCAATGGTGTCAAGGCTCTGGTTGAAGTCACACAGGACCGTCCTTTGAAGGCTCATTACGAGGTTTCTTTTGATCCTATACTCGGCACTATCGATCCTGATTATAGAAGGGCTGGTTATTCTCGCCTTACGCTTGATGAACGTATGGCTGTAGTGTCTGTGCGAAGGTTTGGCAAGCAAGAATCTCCGATGTTTGGTGCCATGCCTGGTGATAATCTTGTCGCGCTTGCTCTTGCATATATCAAGGCTGCAAAGGATGCCAAAGAGAAGTTACGCGCAGGTCAGTCTGTTGACCAAAAAGACTACGATATCAGCATGAAAGTCTACATGCTCCAGCTTGAGGCCATAGGTAAGAAGCCCTATCGGACCTGATGATGCAATGCTTGTTGAGGTTTATGGATCATGACAGCTTACAAACGGAAGGAAGATGTTGTCAGGGAACTCGCAGCCATCGATCCGGCACTCGTCGACAAGTACCAGATATTTGAGATTGATGACGGGATCGATATCGGTGTCGTCTTGGAGCGCGGCAGGACGACGATATCTCATCGCATCTCTGTTGATGGCATGCGGGGGACATTTGGCGCAACAAAAGGATTGTATGAGGTCTGGCCTGACTGTTATGGTGTGGGCTTTATGGAGCGGTTCGGCACATCAGATGATGTTGCCGGTGAACTGACACTGAGACAGGCTGTCGAGATCGCAGAGGCTACAGAGACAAGGTCTCCGAAGCTGCTTGAGATAGTCGCGAAATATTTCGACGTCAGTACAGTATATTATGATTGGGAGTGATTGGGCATGGTTTCTGTTAGGCGGGGTAAATATATTAAGGCAAAGGACTGGATTGAACAGTTAAGGAAGAATGGTTTTAGCAGGCAAGCTACTTTGCTTGAGAGTGGAGCTGTCAATTTCTATAAGGATGTTCTGACACAGCCTGCGTGGTTTGAACAGGTAGTTATGCAAGTGTGGGGAAGTATAGAAGCATACCGAACTCACACTAGTTTTGAAGAGCCTCTATGCCATGAGTTAAAGAATGGTTCTAGGATTTGTCTGCGTTCGGAATATGATTATGTGCGTTTGCATCAGAGTTTTGTTGATACTTTCTTCAGTCCAAGAAAGATCTTCAGACCAAGAAGATATAAAAAAGCTCCTTTAGAAGTTTTGGTTGACCAGGTCTTTCACCCTTCAATGGTTGCTGAGGCGCAAAAGATTAATGACTACGTTGCACACCTTTTGTTGCATAAAGCTTATGATTTGGTGCTTAGTGAGGCAAGGTCATTGTTGGCTGGTGATGATGATCTTAAGTTCAAGGTTTATTCCGGGTTTCATGATTATTTTCCATCATCGTTTGAAGATTGGAAGGACGCTATTCAAAAGGGTTTAGCTCGCTATTCTAGAGATTGTAGTATACTTGGGTCTTATATTATTGACCATGATAAAAAGGATGATACTGGTTTAATCACATACTTATTGACGCCTAAAATGATGGTTGCTGATAGGTTATCTCGTGAAGTGTCGGCTATCAGGTCTGGAATGGTGTCTTCTCAATCATCAGCAGATTCGACGCTCCCGCAAGGTCGGGGCTATGATGCGGAATTTTTCAAGTCAGCTTTACATCTCAGTGAGATTGCTGATTCTGACGCAGACAGATATCAAGAGGCTTTAGATAATGAGGTTTTTTCGCTTGTTAGTTTATGGTATGATTTACAGGATGCTCAAGAGTACGGTCGTATGATTATTGAAGATGCGCGTTCAATCATTGCTGATGATGATATCGCTCGGCAAAGGTTCGATCGGTGTATTGAGTTTAGAAAGCATACTTTACGTAAGAGAACCCTAAAAAAAGCAGAAGATGAGCTGGATTCTTCATGGTATTTCTCTGATGATTCGGGATTTTCATTTAAAGATACTGTTAAGGTATGCTTTGCTATGGATGTATCCGGAGAAGAAGCTGCTCTCGATGCATTTATGAAATTGCCTTTATC
>DUGW01000208.1 GCA_013331125.1 Candidatus Woesearchaeota archaeon
GAGCGTCTTAAGCTTAGCGAGTATGTGCTTAAGGCAACGGGCCATGTCAAGGTAATCCTCGTCTGTGAAATCATCAAGCCGCTTATGATGGTTCTTAGGGAACACCCAGACCTCCATGTTGAACCTGGAGGCATAAGGCGTGAAAGCGACCATGTTATCATTCTCAAACACCCGACGATGACTGTTTTTCTCAGTGTTTATTATCTCGCAATAAGGGCAACCACCTAACCTCTTGACAGCGTCGACCTTGGTCTGGACTTCAAGAGGGATTATGTTGAGGGATATAAGCTGGCTATGCGAATGGATTATCGATGTGCCGGCAGCCTTGCCATGGTTCTTGAACACAGTCACGTATTTGACATGAGGACGGGCACGCATATCCTCAATCCGGTTAGCATAGGTCTTCAGCACCTCAACAAGCTTCTCTTCATCAAAATCAGTCATCTGCTTGTCATGCTCCTGCGTCTCGACGATTATCTGATGCTCTCCATACGCATCAGAGTATGTGAAGAACTTGTTGTCTGTCGTGATATCATACTTTCCCTGGAGCCGCACCGCAGGGAACTTGTTCGGGAACCAGCGCATACGCCAGCCCCTGCCCTCACTTATCCTGCCGATCTCTCCCGGGGTCTTGTCTTCATTCTTAGGACAGAAGAAACACTCTTTCGGACCTTTGTCATTCGCATAAATGCTCTCATCCTGCTTGAACTGGTGAGGACGCATAGCCCTTGTCTTCGAGATTATCACCCACCTATCGAGTATGTAATCCTTCCTCAGTTCCATATATCATCACCCGAGACATTCATCTTTTCATCCTCGACAGGGCAAGGTTATGAGCCCTTATGTAATTCTTCGCGAGTATCTTCCAGTCTGAAAGCTCAGCGAGCCGACGCGCCTCGAACTTGTCCTCTACCCTGAGCTTCTTGGGCATCTTGAGGAACCTATGCAGCTTCTCCAGCAGGTCAGCAACTATCTCATCTTCACTCTTATCCATGCGCCTGAGCACGTAGATGCCCTTTGTCGTCGAGTGCCTTGGCTGCTTCATTATGAACTGGCCAAATCCAGATGTGTCAGTGGTCAAGGAACTGACAGCGAGAGCAGCGCATTCAAGAGGAGTATAACCATAAGGCTCATAGAATGAAGGGAAGATGCCGAAATGAGACCCCTGCATCGCCTCATAATAGTTAAGATTGAGAAGATTGTCAGCGCCAGTGAGGTATATCGGATAGAATATCACCTTCACGCAGTCTTCCTTTGAGTTCTGAAGACCTGCCTCTGCAAAAGCCCTGAGTATCTGGTCATGAGGGTCCATCAGGTCGTGGGTGCAGACAGGAGCTTTCTTCTCTTCCCTCTTGAACCTCAGAAGCTTGGGATATATCTCGTCCTTGAGGTCTTTCGGAAGAAGATCGCTCACAGGCGCATCTTTCTCTCCTACGACGGTCGATATCACCTTATGCCTCAGATAAGTTGTCCGGGCATCCATACTCTCGACGATATCATTGAAGAATGCGTTGTTCTCAACCAGTTCCCTCTTCACCCCTCTGATACCTGTGGGCACGTAGAAGAAGGCCACCACATTCTCCGAGCATTTCTCCTTCTTCATCACGCTGTTCAGCCTGCCCAATGCCTTGATTAAGACATCAATCCCTTTGTCATGGAACTCGTAACGCGCAGCCGTGAATATTATCCTTGTCTCGTCGAAATCTATCGGATAATAGGGATAGAAATAATAGGTCAGGAACATGAGTATCCGGTCCCTGAAGCTCCTGTGCTGTACAGAGCAGTCTTCCCTTGAAGGGAACTTGTCGATGTCGATTCCGTTAGGAAGGACAAGGTCAGGTCTCTTCCCCAAGATGTGAAGACTCTTGGTCGCTGTCATATCAGAGACTGCAGTGAAGACATCAGCATTATGCGCGCAGGCCTTCTCGAGAAGGTGCTTTGCCTGCACCTGGCGGTTGTAGGCTTCCTTGTCCATGTCGATAGACTCAAGTATCGACCTACCATCGCGGTCCTTTGCATAGATATCGACCCCAGAATTCGCCATCGACCTGCCAAGCACTGTAGCATGTGTCGTGAAGATTGTCGGGACCTTGATACTTCTGGCCTTGAGGTAGAGAAGGGCTGCACCGGCTATCCATTCATGGACATGGGCTATGATCTTCTTCTCGGGAAAGACTGCCTTGAACTTCTCGATGACCATGCCTGCAGCCCAGCCGAAGATGACCGGCTCATCAAATTCGTAAGGCGAATTCAGAGAGTCAATTCCGAACTTATCCCATAACTCCCTCTTTATATCATTTACCTTGCTGAACAGCGGGTTGAAATCCAGCAGAAGAGCGGCAGGCTTGTCACCTGTCAACCAGCGTCCATAATGTACGATGATGCCCCACTCCTTCAGCTCATCACATGCTCGTCCACAGAATTCTGGATGTGCCATCTCGACGAAGACTCCCTTGATCTTGTCAGGGAAGTAGGGGCCGACGACATAGTAGCCTTTACCATAGGCAGCAGACATCTCATTAACCTTGCTCTTGACAACTGTGTTTATGCCGCCTACCTTGTTGCATATCTCCCAAGAGACCTCAAACAGTATCTCTGCTTCAGGTCTGCCATTTCCATTAACCATATATCAGTTCTCCCCCCTTCGTCATATGAAGATCGTATCTATAACAGTAAAAAATATTTTATCTGGCGCTTCAGGACTTCCTGAAGATGTTCTTGAGATTCTTAAGCTTGGTCTTAAGCCTCGGATCCTCATAACCCACGCCCAGCATGCGCGCAGCAAGCCTGCTGTACTCGATGGAAAAATCCCTCTTTGGCTTCCGGAGCAGGGCAGGGGTCGTCTTCGACAAAGACTCCAACACCTTGCTGTCATCACAGACTGTAGAGAGCACAGGGACACTGGTCGCGTATTCTATATCCGCAGGCTTCAGCTCATATCTCTTGTTGCGGACACGGTTCAGGACAATGCCTGCGATAGGTGTCTTCCTCTGCTTGGCAGTGTTGACTGCGTTAAGAGTGCAGCTCAATGTAGGGAAATCAGGACTTGAGACGACAAGAAGGTCGTCAGAAGCGATCATGGTAGAGAGCATCTCATCATTAAGATTAGGGCTGGAGTCGATGAGGATGACATCGTACTTGTCCTTGAGCGGAGCAAGCCTGTTGTGCAGCTTGTAGGGATTGATGCGCCTCTGCTGATGCTTCTTTGGATTGAGGCATCCGGGAATCAGGTCAAAGCCGAACTCAGTCTTTATCACCGCCTCCTGAGCAGGCACATTGTCAAAGAGCACGTCATGTATCGTGAGGTCGGGCTTGACAATGCCGAGATGCAGCCCAAGATTAGGGGCTGTAAAATTCGCATCTACAAGCAGCACCTTCCTGTTGAAACCCTTCGCGAGAGCGGCACCGAGGTTCGAGACCACAGTGGTCTTACCGACACCGCCTTTGATCGAGATGATACCAATAGTCTTACTGTTCTCTGCCATAG
>DUGW01000132.1 GCA_013331125.1 Candidatus Woesearchaeota archaeon
ATGTGAAGACTTAGTTTTTCAGAATATTGCTCAAAAGCTTCTTTCTGAGAATGAGGATCCGTGGCTTTCAGCAGATGGGCAAATAGTTTTTTCCTTTCACTTAGATGTTTTTCGAGTAGTTTCTTATAGTATTCCAAAGCGCGATAAGCCTTCAAGACATAATCTTCCCTTCTCACCTCACACCCTCTCCAGTTTCATCTCCAAAAAATGCGTGCTGCATGATACACAGGGATCATAAGCCCTTATCAGCTGTTCTATCTTTTTCTTTATGCTCTCTTCGTCCTCGTTCAGTATCTTCTTGAGTAATGCAGATATCGCCTCTTCCATCAGTGCCAGGTTCTGTGTCGTCGGTGTTGTGATATCCGATTCCACACAATACCCGTCCTTGTCGAACTTATACCTATGGAACAGCACCCCTCTCGGCGCGCTTACCGCAGCTATCCCCTCGCACTCGCACGGTCTCAGTTTCACCTCGGGGTTCTCTTCTTCGACCAGCTCCAGTCCTTCGAGCAGTTCTATCGCCCTGTTCACTCCCTCGAGTATCTCGACTGCCTGTGCTGGTATGTTCATGAATGGGTTGTTTTTTCGCTCCTGGAAATCATGTACATACACCTTGCTTTCCGGAGAGAGCTCATCAAGTCTGTTGATGACGCGTGCCAATGCTCCTACGAAATATGATTTGCCTTCTTTTGTCGCGAACTCTGCCGTCATTCCTTCCCTGAAGTGCTCTTTTATGTGTGCCCTGTAGTCTCCTGTCGGGAAGCATGTCCCTTTGTCGCATTTCATTGTCTCGTGTGAATAGAAGTATGGTCCTCCTGTGAGTGCAAAGTGTGGTGTGGGCTTCTCGAACTCAGGATAGTCGAGTGACATGAACAGTTTCACTGTCTCTACTGCATCTGCCTTGACGGATTTCAGCTCTTCGAGCAGCTTGTCCATCTGCTCCTTGGCAGGCACTCTTGAGAATCCTCCGACGACACAGCCTATCGGGTGCACATCCCTCCCTGCGACTGTGAACACCATGTTGTTGCCTGCTCTTTTGAGCCGCAACGCCCTCTCTATGACGCCTTTCTGTTCTTTCAGCAGTTCAAGTGCTGATCCTTTCCCGTAATAATCAGGTAATGTGAGGAAATATAGGTGGAGCGCATGGCTCTGTATCATCCCGCCTATGTTCAATAACTCTCGTAGTTTCTTGCTCTGCTCGCTTATCTTGACTCCGAATGCGTTTTCGACTGCCTGTACTGCTGCTATTGCGTGCACTACTGAGCATACCCCGCAGATCCTTGATGTTATGTGGCTTACATCGTTGAATTTCTTCCCTTTGAGTATGCCTTCGAAGAATCTTGCCCCTTCCATGAGCTGCAGTTCGCATTTCTCTATGTTGCCGTCTACCACTTTTATGTTGAGTCGTGCATGCCCTTCTATCTTTGTGACGTGGTCGAGGTTTATTGTCTTACCCATTCTTTTCCCCCGCTTCCTCTGTTTTCTTCTCTGCATGCTTGTCGTCTTCCTTCTTCATCACGTCTCCGAATCTTGTGAGCCGTTCCATCACGTCTTTTTCGCTTATTCCCCAGCTTTCGAACAGTTTGACCTCTGCAGGGAAGTTAGCTGTCGCCACTGGCCCTCTGCACATTATGCATGGTATGTTCTGTCTTACGCATATCGCGTTGCATCCTCCGTGGGTGATCGCTCCTAGGCATTCTTTCTTCTCTTGGAGATAGCAGTTCTTGCCTCGGCGCGGGCATTGTCCGCAAACTGGTCCGACAAAGGGCTTCCACTGCTCTCCTGCCAGTGCCTTTTCGCAGAAATCTACGAACTCGTCCTTGATTATGGGGCATCCGTACAGGAAGTCATCCACCTTGACGAAGTTCTGTATCGGCTGTGCCTTTATGGAATCTTTGAGCATCTCCTGGTTATACACGTACTTCTTGAGCTCTTCGTTCTCTATGAAATTCCTCATCGCAGGTATCCCGCCGTGGCATGCGCATGCCCCTATCGCTACGAGTCTTTTGGACTTGCCTCTTATTGTCTTTAGTTTCTCTATCTCCTTGTTTGTGGTTATCGCCCCTTCCACGAACGCGATGTCAAACTCTGCCTCTTTGTTCTTCTCGTTTATCAGGTCAAAGTACTGGACATCGAACCTTGAGAACATCTCTGTTATCTTGTCTATGAAGAGTATGGTGAATAGGCAGCCTTCACAGCATGTGAAGGTGAAGAATCCTATGACTGGTTTTTTCTCACCCATTTTTATCCTGCCTTAAGGACTTATGTTTATAATTTTATTGAAAATAGAGAAAGGGTCTGCAGCAAAGACCTTCTTCTCGAATTGGCCCGAAGATTTCAGAAAATTCCACAAGAGAGGTTTATTATCGGCTTATGGGATTTGTTGCAGCATAAATGCCCTTCAAACGCCCTTTGCATCTGTAATCCGGCAATAGGCGCATAAAAAAAGCAGCCCGCAGTAAAGGAAAAAAAGCTTATTTGGCAACCAGTGATGGCCATTAGCAGACTTGCGGAATATCCAAGCCAGTTTAGGCCGGATTATAAAACAGAAGCTCACTGATATCCTTCATAGAGCCACAGACATCCAAAACCACAGATAGAAAACTGATTCGCAAGGTTTTTCCGTCAGTCTTGCAAAAGACCGATTTTCTTACTTTATTTTTCCAGACCGACACAGCCCTTACGGAAAAATGACCTGTCGACTGCTGGTTGTGAAACTCCGACGAGATTCCTCAGGATCAAAAGTTTATCACGACTCGTTCCACAAGAAATCACAACCGGAATCCTGAACTAAACAGCCTCCAAAAGCCAGAATCATCTAAGTACTACTAAACAATGAAAATAAAGATTTATAAGGAGAAAAATGGGTGGTATTTGAAATTGCTCGAGGACCGCCGTGTCCTGAAGTAGTTTGAGATTCAATCAGATTACTCGGCAGTCAACGATGACTAGTTCGACCTAAAAAGAGGCTCAGTAGTGATGAAGGTATTGATGTTCGGCTGGGAGTTCCCCCCATACTTTGCCGGCGGAGTCGGCATGGTCTGTTATGAACTCACCAAGGAGATGTGTAAAAGAGGAGATGTCTCTCTCACCTATGTCATGCCATCTGGTCCTGAAGATGTCAAGAGTTCTCATGTCAAGATCCTTGTTGCCAACAACCTGGTGAAGGATTCTCAAGTGAAGATCAGGAAGATAAATTCTGCGCTCGGCGCATACATGACCCCTGAAGAATACCAGGCCAACCTTGAAAAGCTCAAGGCTATGAAAGATACAGGTTCCAATGTCAAGAACAAGCGCGACAACACGGTCTCTCTCTACGGCAAGAATCTCCTCGAGGAGGTCTATCGCTTCGCTGAGAAGGCCAAGCTCATCGCAGAGGAGGAGGATTTTGACATCATCCATGCGCATGACTGGACGACATTCCCTGCTGCCATGGAGGTCAAGAAGCAGACCGGCAAGCCTTTCGTCGCGCACGTCCACATAACTGAGTTTGACAAGTCTGGCGGTGCAGGCGCCAACCCGCAGATCTATGCTGTCGAGAGGGATGGCATGATGGCTGCTGACAAGGTCATTGCAGTCTCTAACTTCGTCAAGAGCAACCTGGTGAAGAATTATGGCATACCTGCCGACAAGATCGCTGTTGTCCACAACGGCCCTAACGAGATGAACGGGGCCATCAACTACCGCTCCATAATCCAGAACGATTACAAGATAGTCCTCTTCGCAGGCAGGGTCACATTGCAGAAGGGTCCTGAGTTCTTTGTCGACGCTGCTGCCAAGGTCGTCCCTCATTATGACAAGGTGAAGTTCGTCGTCGCTGGCTCAGGCGACCAGCTCACCAAGATAATCGAGCGTGCCACGAACCACGGCATCGCAGACCATTTCATCTTCCACGGGTTCTACACCAGGAATGAGGCAGAGAAGCTGTTCAGCATGGCTGACCTCTTTGTCATGCCCTCAGTGTCTGAGCCATTCGGCATAGTTCCCTTTGAGGCTATGTGCAAGGGCACGCCTACCCTCATAAGCAAGCAGTCCGGCTGCTCTGAGGTCATCAATCATACCATGAAGGTGGACTTCTGGGACACTGATGAGATGGCCAACAAGATCGTCGGTGTACTGCGCCACGAGGAGCTGGGCGAGGAGATCTCTGAGAGAGGGCTCTGGGAAGTCAACAATTTCAGCTGGTCTGGACCGGCAAACAAATGCATAGATGTCTATAAGGAGGTGCTCTGCAGGCGCTGACCTTTCACAGGTATGTGCCAGGCACAGTCAAGAGGTAAATCAAGATGGTGAACATTTGCTTTTATTTCCAGGTGCATCAGCCGTTCAGGATGCGCAAGTATTCGATCTTTGATATCGGTAAGAATCAGGACTATTTCGATGACAGGAAGAACATCGAGGTCCTTCATAAGGTAGCTAGGAAGTGTTATCTTCCTGCAAATAATGTCATGCTGAAACTTTTGGAGAGACATCCGGAGTTTAGGATATCATATTCCTTCTCCGGCGTTTTCCTCGAGCAATGCGAAAGCTGGGCTCCGGATGTCATCTCCAGTTTCCAGAAGCTGGTGGACACAGGCAGGGTTGAGGTCCTTTCAGAGACCTATCATCATTCCCTCGCTTACCTGTTCTCCAAGGAGGAGTTCATGGAGCAGGTGATCAAGCACCTGAAGAAGGTGAAGGACCTGTTCGGTGTCAAGCCAGAGGTTTTCAGGAACACTGAGCTGATATATAACAATGAGCTTGCTAAGTTCGTCGAGAACATGGGTTACAAGGGCATCATCGCTGAGGGCTGGGACAGTGTGCTTGGCTGGCGCTCCCCTAATTTCCTCTACAGGCCCAAGACATGCGNNTTCATGGACTACGAGACCTTCGGCGAGCATCAGTGGGAGGACACAGGTATCTTCAACTTCATGGACCATCTTCCGAACGCAATACTGAAGAATCCTGACAATGCGTTCAAGACGCCTTCCGACCTGATCAAGGAGCTTCCTGTCAGGGATGAGGTGGACTGCCATAACATGATATCATGGGCTGACATGGAGCGCGACCTCTCTGCCTGGCTCGGCAACAGGATCCAGCAGTCTGCCATCAACAGGCTCTATTCGATGGAGAAGACGATAAAGGACAAGAATGATCCTACACTGCTTGAGGTCTGGCGCAAGCTGCAGACATCTGACCATTACTACTACATGTGCACCAAGTATTTCAATGACGGCGACGTGCACAAGTACTTCAACCCTTACGATTCACCGTATGACTCATTCATCAATTTCATGAACGTACTGAATGACCTTACCATAAGGACAAAGAAGGATGCGGCAGAGGAAAAGGCTGCCAACAGCACTATCACGGGCGAGGTGTCATCTGATGAGATGGAAAAGGCATTATAGGAAGCATCAATCTACTGCTAGGACAGTTTTCAAGAAATTAGAGAGGCGAGAGAAGATGGCTAAAGTGAACCCCCAAAAGAGTAGTCATTCGAAGAAGCCCAAGGTAGAGAGGCAGGAACTTCCTGCTGAGAAGCAGTTCGTCCTGCACAGCGGCACGCGGCTCAAGGATATCGAGGAGCTTGCGCGGCTCATGGACCACATGGATGAGTCTGACTTCAGTTTCCATGTGACGGCAGAGAAGAACGACTTTGCCAACTGGGTCCGCGGCGTGTTCAATGAGGAGCAACTTGCTGATGAGCTTGTTGCTGCAAAGGACAGGAAACACTGTCATATCGCTCTGCTTAGGCATGTCGCATTCGGGAAGAAGTGAGGTACAGGCCTTAAGGCCCGGTTTCTGCACCGATGCCCGATACCGGCGTGGACAGACGCACACATAAGATTTTGGTTTCGAGGAAAAAAGATGGTGAAGCTTGAGGAACTTAAGATACTGGAGAAAGTGCCTTCAGGTAAAGAGTTCCGGCTGCACGACGGTGACACGATTGAGAGTGTCGTCGGGCTTTACCATATTCTTCAGAGACTGGATCCGGAAGTGTTCAGTTTCCATGTCACAGGTGACAAGAACGATTTCGGGAACTGGATAAGGGGCGTCCAGAGGGATTATCTCCTCGCTAATGCCCTTGCACCCGGCATGACACAGGAAGACTGCCTGAATACCGTTGCCAAGAGGATTTATGATCTCAGGAAGGCGACTGAAGAGGTTGACAGGAGCTTCCACAGGAAGATGATAAGAGGGATGGACTCAGAGAGGCCTTCCAAGACAAAAAAAGAAGTTAAGGAGACAGTGAAGACGATGACAGAACAGCAAGAAGATGAAGGACTCAGCAGGATTGTCGAGACGATAAAGATCGATGACCCTGAGACTGCGGAGATGAAGATAAGGATTACAGAGGATGGGTCTGGCGAACTTGCGCTTCCTGAAGGCGGGGAGGAGCTGGTGGCTGTCGCAGAAGACAAGGGCGCCGATGTCAAAGGCAGGCTGAAAAGCATCAAGAAGGCGAAGGATATTGTCGATGTGAAGGAATTCGCGTCTGACATGAAGAAGGTTTTCACAGTTACAAGTAAGAAGAATGACAGGAAGAGGAAGATTGACGAGCTGAGGGAGGTATGTGACTATGGCAGAGAACA
>DUGW01000033.1 GCA_013331125.1 Candidatus Woesearchaeota archaeon
TGGGCCTATCCATAAGGAGAACAAGCTTGGGGAGCACAACTGTGACTCTTCTGTCATTGAGGAATTAAAACGTAGGGCTGCTGCCCTCAAGAAGTCCTGATTGTCTGAACGTTTCTAGCGTATATGCAGTTCTACCACGTCATTGTCTTTCAGTTCGTGCTTGAGCATCAGTACCTGTCCGTCGAATTTGGCTGACGGTCCCCACACCCTTGCGAACTTGAACTTTGTGACGAAGTCCTTGTGGAGTTTCCTGCACATGGTCTCTATCGTCGCGCCTTCTCTCAGTATCAACGGCACTGTCATGTCTGCTTTCTTGCCTGCCTCTTTGCACCATATCCTTATGAATTCGAGATGGTTGAATATGACATCTTTCACTTCTTCGATCCCCACACCCTGCGATGCTGATACAAGCACATCTGGATTTATCTCTTTCTTTATCTCATCGAGCCTCTCTTTGCTCACGAGGTCTATCTTGTTGAGCACTGTTATCGCCGGTATGTATCTCTTGTTCGCCTCGAGCACGTCGATGAGGTCATCCGCGTTGATCACGCTCCTTATGAGTATGTCTGCGTTGCTTATCCCGAACTCCTTGCATATCCCTTTTATCGTATCGTCCCTCAGTTCTGGCAGTCTCACTGTCTTGCCTATCCTTATCCCGTCTTTCACCTTCTTTGTTATCTTTACGTCAGGTCTTTTCTTGTTGAGCCTCAGGTGTGCCTCTCTTATCTCTTTCATTATGACCGGATATGCGTTCGGCCTGAGTGTATCGACGAGTATCATGGCGAGGTCTGCGTTCTGCATCACTGACAGCACTTCTTTCCCTCTTCCTCTTCCGCTCGCAGCACCGTGCACTATTCCTGGGACGTCGAGTACCTGTATCTTTGCCTGTTTGTGCTCGAGGAGTCCTGGTATCACTGAGAGTGTCGTGAATTCGTAGTCTCCTACCGGGCTGTTGGCGTTGGTGAGCTGGTTGAGCAGCGAGCTTTTTCCTGCTGATGGGAATCCGACCATTATCACTGTCGCGTCTCCTGACCTTTTCACTGAGTATCCGTCTGTCTTGCCCTTTCCCTTGCCTCTCTGCGCCTCTTTCTCTTTCAGCATGGCAAGCTTTGCCTTGACGAGTCCGACATGGTGCTGTGTCCTCTTGTTGTATGGTGTCTTCTTGATCTCTTCCTCTAGATCCTTTATCCTGTCAGAACCTGATTTCTTCTCTTTCAGCACCTCTTCTTTCCTCTTGGCCCTCGCTTCCTCTGCTTTGAGCTTTGCCTGCTCCTTCTTCGAGCTGCCGGGCTTTTGTGTTGTATCTGCCATAGTAAGCCTGGTTTTTAAAGAGATATTTAAGGTTTTTGTGGATTTGTCGTGGAGGATGGGTTTGGTTGCGGATTGGTTAAATTTATATAACACTGTGGCTAAATCTAGAAGATGGCAAACATCACAGGCACAGTCATGGACATCTATGATTCTGTCCGGGAATCGACCTCTGGCTACCTCTATAAGTTCATTGTCGCCATCGTCCTTCTGCTTGTGGGCTTCATCCTTGGCCGTATCCTTGGCAGGTTGATGTACAAGTTCCTGCATTCTTTTGAGGTCAATTCTAATTTCTCCAAGCTTTCTGGCGTCACTGTCAAGATTGAGGAGATCGCTGAGACCTTCACTGCCTATTTCATCTATTTCATAACCATCGTGATCGTCCTGCAGCAGATAGGTCTTGCCACCACTATACTGCATATGATCGCCGGCGGCGTCATCATACTGCTTATACTCTCCACTTTCCTCGGCATCAAGGACTTCATCCCTAATGCCATGGCTGGTTTTGTCATGCAGCGCAGGAAGACCTTCCGTGTCGGTCAGGTCATCAAGGTCAAGGGCATGATGGGCAAGATAACCCGGATAACCCTTGTCGAGACCAAGATCCAGACCAAGGAAGGTGATATGATATTCATCCCTAACTCTGTCCTCAGCAAGACTGAGGTCATCTATGTGGCTTCCAAGAAGACCAAGAGGAAGAAGGGCAAGGCCTCAGCAGCCTCAACAAAGCGGCCGGCAGGGTCTGGCAAGAGACCTGCTTCTGATGATGATTTTGCTGGTAAAGAAAGCGATGATGGATGATTACTCTATGTTCTTCTTAGAGCATCTCAAGCATGCTTGCGATGTTCCATATCTGTGTCCTTGTGAACGGCTGTATGTTCGAGTCGTCTGATATGTCGTCGAGTTCGCTCAGCGCCTTGTTGATCTTTATCGACATCTCCTCTCCGTTCTCTTCCCTGAGTGTCGTTATCACTGTCTCGACCCTTGCCTTTATGTTCCTTGGCACAGTATTGTCACCCAGAAGTTCCTCAAGTGCCTCGATTATGTTACCGACTCTCTCGTCCATTTTCTACTCTGCCATCGCTTTCATGACCTCTGACTGGAGGTCTGATGTCTCTTTCCTCAGTTTGTCTTCCTGTTTCTCGAGGGTCTTTATCCTCAGGTTTATCGTCTCTTTCTTAGAAGTGAGGTCTGTTGTCAGCTCTTTCTTGTCTGCTGATACCATGACATTGCCCACTATCCTGTAGGCTTTCTCTGTCTTCTCGAGTTCGCCGAGTGCTGACTCGATCTCGACGAGCTGTGATTGGAAGGTCTGTTTCTTCTGTAGGAACTGCTGTAGTGATTGTTCCATCATAGAAAGTCTGTTTATCTTCTCCTGGAGCTCTTTTGGGACATCACTCATTTTGTTTTCCTTTCCGGCTTTGCCGCTTTTTCGAAGATTATCAGTGATTGTGATATCGCGTTGAGTGTCGCTCTCAATGCTGTTGCGTCTTTTGACGTGATCTCGAATTCGAGTCCGTCCTTGATTTTCTTTATGTTGAAAGATGATCTGTCATACTCGACCTGTTCTGGTGCGAGGCATTCGTAGAGTTTTTCAGGATCCCCTTTTACTGAGATGGTCGCTGTGTATGTCTCGGTCATCTTGCCTTGACTTTTGTCGAGACCATCCTTGGCTTGAACAACATCTTGCTTCCGCAGTATGGGCATCGTACTTTCTTACGGATGTAATCAAGACCTACCTTCTTGTTGCAGTCGAAGCATTTGTATTCTACCATTTTATGCAGCTACCTCTTTTTCAGGTTCTTCCATCAGTTCTTCTGAGTCATCTGCGTAAAGTTCTTCACTGTCTGTCTCTTCAGAAATTCCCTCATCTGTCTCTTCCGCTTCTGTCTCAGACTCAGGCTCTTCCCCTTCTGCTATCTCTTCTTTGTCTTCTGTGTCTTCTTCAAGGTCCTCGGTCTCTTCGACCTCTTCGATCTCTTCTGCAGCTGCTAGCTCTTTGACCTTCTTCTTTTTAGGGGTTGCATAAGCCTTTCCCGCGAATTTGACTCCGCATTTCTCGCATTGCCATATCCCTGCGACCAGCCTTTTCAGCTTTT
This sequence comes from Candidatus Woesearchaeota archaeon, assembly GCA_013331125.1. The sequence continues at coordinate 3,408 of DUGW01000033.1, forward strand.
CATAGTTGCAGTAAGGGCATACATGCTTGAAGCGGTATTCTTGCTCAAGAGTTGCGACTTTTTCCTTGTTTCGGCGACCGTATCTAGTTCCGAATCGCTTCATAGAACCAAATTTAGATTTTTTTGCCATTTTAACACAACACAATCATGATTTATTGATTTTACAGTTTTTTTCCTGCCATTGAGCCCGTTTAAAGGCCCTTAACGCTCAATAACAGCAGAAAGGTGTTATTCAGCACTTTCCCTCAAGGCTTTCCCTTCTTTATAAAGTTAGTGGAAATTCTGCCTTGGCACTATTGAACATAAGATGGGGCTACCCGGACTTTCGGCGGTTTCTGCCGCGTTCGAACCGGGGTCTCATGGCCCCAAACCACGGATGATAGCCAAGCTACACTATAGCCCCATTTAAGCCTCCAGGATTAAGAAGGGATATATAAAGCTTACTGGCTCATACCCACCAATACCTTTTAATACCCCCTTAGGTCCCGGTTCTCCATGTCAATATCATCTAAGGAGAAATATGCACTCAAGAAGTTCTTCAAGGAACTTCAGGATAAGCGTGGTAGGCATACCGAGCTTGTCACAGTCTACATCCCTAAGGGTTATGACCTCAATGCGATAATAAACCATCTGGCCCAGGAGCAGGGCACTGCCTCTAACATCAAGTCCAAGGGCACAAGGGATAATGTCCAGGGTGCTTTGGAGCGTATGATCCAGCATCTTAAGCTTTTCAAGCAGACCCCTCCTAATGGTCTTGCTGTCTTCTCTGGCAATGTCGCTGAGAAGGAAGGCCAGCAGGATTTCAAGGTCTGGTCTATCGAGCC
>DUGW01000182.1 GCA_013331125.1 Candidatus Woesearchaeota archaeon
CCAGCTTATCTTGTAGTTTATCGGGTTGTTGCATGCCTCTTTTGCAGGTACTCCTCCGCATGCTGATACGAAGTCCTCTACCTTGTTGAATCTTCTTATCGCATTGCCTGCGAGTATCAGGTCTATTCCCGGGTCGAGTCCTGCCTCTGGCATTATCGCCACTCCTGCCATCGCTGCCTTGTTGTGCAGTCCTTCCATGTGGCTCTGGAATGATGTGTTGACCATGTCTGTCCCTGCCTCTATGCACAGTTCTGCTATATGCCGACGGAATGGGGTGGGAAGAAGGTCAATGACTATGTCTGCCCTCTGCATCAATGGGAGCATCTCTTCCTTGCGGTTGGCGTCTGCTGATACCATGACTATCCTCGGGTCTGGCCATCTCTTGATGAAATCCTCGAGTTGTGCCAGGTATTTCTCCACGACAGTCACTTCTGTGATCTTAGGATTCTTGAGAAGGTCGTACAGTGTCGCTTTTCCCTGCGCTCCTGCTCCGAGTAATAGGACTTTCATGTGCTTCAGACAGCAGACAGCGTTTAAATAAGTTATGGTGTTCTAAGTCATCACTTTTAAAGCCATCCTGCTTAGTTCCGGGATCAGTTCAGCATCATGAACTGGTAGTTCAGCAACGCTGCGAAGCTTACCCATAATATGTATGGTATCAGCAGGTACATCGCCTCTTTTCTTATCTTGTAGAATGCTATCATCGACGCGAGTATCATCAGCCACAGGATGATTATCTCTATGAATGCCATGCTGGGTGACTGGATTCCGAAGAAGAGTATTGACCAAAGGCTGTTGAGCACCAATTGGCCTCCGAACAGCCCGACCGCTACCTTGTTCTCTGTCTTTTTCAGGCCTTTTCGCAGGACGAGGAACAGGCTTATGCCCATGAGGAAGTATAGTGTTATCCATACCGGTCCGAACACCCAGTTAGGCGGTGCTATCGATGGTCTGACAAGGCCTGCGTACCATGACCTGTCGCCTGTGATGGTGAAGAATGAACCTATGAATCCTGCCGCCTGGCAGATTATTATTGAAGCTGCCAAGAGCATCCAATCCTTAAGTTTCCATGATTTCATCTTACGACCTCCAATGCCTTAAGTGCGCTCTTCTCCTTGTCTTTTATCTCAAGCATGATATCAAAGTCCAGCCCTTTTGTCTTTTCCAGCAGGCCCTTGAAGTCATTGATGTCTATGTGCTCTGCATGTTTGCCTTTCTTTTCCCCTTTTGCCTGTGTGCTGTAGTCGACTATCGGGGTCCCGTCTTTCTTTCTCCATGTCTCTGCAGCTGACTCGATCGCTTCCCTGATGCTCTCTCCGTTGTTGTTGCATGAGTGGTGCAATGTATCTACTATCACTGGTATGCCTGCCTTTGTGCCTGTGCCTGACATGCGACTCACCTTCAGGCAGTCTTTTACGCTGTACATCCTTTCATCGTCTTCTATGACGAGTCTTTTCTTTATGCTCTCGCTCAATCCGCGGTAGGTCTTTGCGAAACGTTGCATGGCTGACTCCCTGTCTCCGTAGACCCCGCCTACATGGAGCTGTATCTTCATCTCGCCTGATAATCCCATCGCATCCATGAAGTCTGCATGGTATTGCAGTTCTGCTATGCTTCTCTTTACGATGTCCTTATCTGGGCTGTTGAGCACTATGAACTGGTCTGGGTGTGTCGAGACTCTCATCCCTGTCTCGTCCACCAGCTCTCCTGCTTGCCTGAACCTGTCAAGGAAATGTCTCTGCCAGTTGAATCGGCATATCGGGTGGCTTGCGAAAGGGACAATGCCTGATCCTATCCTGAAGAACATGATGCCTTTCTCTTTGTTCCAGCGCAGTATCTTCATGAGACAATCTATGTTCTTGTCGACTGTCTCTATGAGCCTCTCTTCAGAATAGCTTGCCAGCCTGAATGTGCTGTTTGCTGTGCATCCTATGCTTGTGTTTATGCATGGGTATCCTATCTTCATATCGGACAAAGATGATTCCAGACTATTAATATGTTTTGGAAAGCTGGTTTCTCCACAAATTATATAAACTTAGACATCAATTTTACAGGTAAGAGGTGTAACGATGTTTATCTACGAGACCAAGAATTTCATTGTCGAATCTCCTGATCATCCTCATGTCTCCCGCGCTGACGGCGGGCATCTTATCATCCGGCCTAAGGTAGAGGTCGAGAACCGGTGGGATCTTGACGCCAGGAAAGCCACTGAACTTATGCGTCTTTCCTTGATCCTTGGTGAGGCCATGGTCTCAGGACTTAACAGGCAGGGTATCCCTGTCGAGCGTCTTAATTTCCAGGACAACGGCAACTGGGCGATAGGTACCAAGAAGAAGGCCCACATGCATCTCCATATCTACGGCCGCGCGAAGAACTCGAAGGGGCAGAAACGCGGTGAAGCATTATATTTCCCTGACAAGAACACCAAGTTCTTCTTGAAACTCAAGCCTCTCAAGCAGGGAGACGTCGACGCGATCCTCAAGGAGCTTAAGAGGATCGAAAGAAAGAAGAAGTATGACCTCAAGGTTTGGGGTCTCTGATGGTCCCTGCGTAGCATACCTGATCAGTTCAGCATGCTTATGTCTTTTTCTGGTTCATCTTCAGGCAGATGATCATTTACCATCATCGCTACCTTCATCGTCTTGAAGAGCTTTTCATAATTATCGATTATTGCTGATACCAGTGCCCTGTCCTTGTGCCTGCTGCACATAAGGGCGCCATCATCCCTGACATAAGAGGTATCAAGTCCCCTGTGGGTGTGGTACACCATCAGGCGTCGGTTAGGCTCGTCATACGCTATGTGCATAATCTCACCAGTCTCTTCATCTGAGGCAGTAAGGAACTCACATAAGATCCTGGTCTGTTTCTTCTCCTCTGCCGGCGAGTATAAGATAAAGTCATATTCTGCATTATGCCAATAGCCAATGCTCAGGTTTGCATGCTTGACAGAAAGCGCGAACCCAGAGTCCTTTTTGGTCTGGGTCATCATCTTCTTCCTGGCCTCCCTGGGCAGGCCGCTCCAATCATACAGGATATCCTCAAGCACCATGGAGTGAAGGAAAAACAGACCCTATTTAAATATTACTGTAAAGTAGTTACAAACAAAACCTTTATAAGTTCGAAAACGCCTCCCGAGAGCATGGCAAGGAGGCAATTGACCCTTTTTGAGGGAGAGAAGAAGCTGCACGTATTTGAGGACCGTAAGGTGCGCACAACTCCTTTCGTAGGCATAGACATAGAGGCTGGAAAGCTTCTGGGCCTGGGGTTTGATTATTATGATGCCATCAGGGCAGACCCTACAAAGCAGGAGACTTATTTTGAACCTGCGCCTTCAGAGAGGCCTGCGGATCCGGTAGCGCTATACAGGGGGATGAAGCTTCTTGAAAGACTTGCCCATGTCGGACCTGTCACTCTTGGTGCCTGCATGGTCGCTGGTTCCAGGCATGTAAACACAGAAGATGAACACCATGTCCGCAAGATAACCGGAGTTATCGGTGCTGGTGACCGGCTGAGGATCCTGGAGCAGGAACTCCCTCCTTTTGACGATGCTCTCAAAGTTCTGGATGACAACTCCCTCGATTATACTATAGATTCTCTTGTTGAAGAATCAGACCTTGGCAAAGCAAGGCTTCCACAAAGAGCAGAGGAACTGATGCAGAAGAGGATTGACGCTGATCTCATATTCGATGGTCTGAGACCTGAATATCTCAAGGCGATCATGAGACTTAACAGCATGGAGAAGAATGCATTGAAGGCCTTCTTCGGGTTTTTCTCTTTCAAGCTCACCAAGTTAGGTGTCCAGTACACCACTGCTGCCAACCGCATGCTGGAACATAGATACCAGGATATCGAGCAGGGCTTCCAGAGGATGGGCGCGCCTGCCGGCAGGATAATCAACAACCAGGTAAGGCTATACGCAACTGTTGCCTACCAGTCGCTTTTCGGCCTTGATCCTAGACGCTATGAAGACAATGACAGGTTCTGCTTCATGGTCAGGCACGCCTCGCTTCATAACATCGCCCTCGCTTCTCAACAGCTTGCAGAACTGAGCAAAGATACCGTCGACAACCAGCTGTGCCTGTCCCACGACAAGGGCCTGTATCTTGACACCGAGGTGCATGCGAGGAGGCTTGTCAGGACAATCAACCGCGCGATTCAGGAGCACATGCCTGAGATATACTCTGCGAGCCGGCTGTTCAGGGGGGATCTGAGAATCAACGGCCCGCGGAAGAGGGATTATGAAGCACAGAGGTTAAGACTGGAGGAGATGGGTTGACAATGACAAAGAACAGACTTGGACTGGAACTTGTTTTCGTCTATGACATGCTTAAGGACCCTGAAGTTCAGATGAGGGAGATCGGCAGGGTATGCACCAGCACTCCTGACCGTATCGACGGCATGTACCTCGACGAGGTCCTGATAGATGAGGAAAGACATCTTATCGCGAAGGATGATCCGAAGTACCTGCCTATCGGAGCCTTGATATTCCTACAGAGAGTGATGAGACTGGCTGTTCCGGCAGGCATCAACTCTATCAGCACAGACACTCATATCAATGGAGTGGTCCTTGAACTCACGCAGCCTGAATTGGAGAAGCTCGACGAGTACGAGACTGCTGCTTATGACAGGCGGCAGGCAGTGCTTGCCAGTGGGCGTCATGCCTGGGTGTACATGGAGCCTTGCAGGCATCCTGACTATACCAAGCCTCTGCCAGATCTTAAGAAGACCAACTGAGTCTTTCATAGACGGGATACGTAATCTTCATCTTTTTCTCCGTGTTCCTCACGGTCTCCGTCGACAGCATCACATCAGCCTGCAAAATGTTTATTAATCATCGTCTTTCCTCTATATTTTATCGATGATTTAATCGATATTTTCAGACTCGCTAAAGGAGCTGTGTTCTTTCCATGCTCCATAGATGTTCCAGAATGATTTCCAAAGGGGTGTTGAGATGGAGAACCTTCGTATAGGTATTGTAGGTAATATTGGGGTTGGCAAGTCGACCCTTGTCGAGGCTGCTACCCGTCCGCCGCTCTCTGATCTTCTGCTGTCCTGTCTTCCCTCACGCACTGACGAGGACAAGGTGCACGCATTTCCTGAGGAGTTCAATCCTGTCGTACTCGACGCATTCTATGAAGACCCGATAGAGAATGCTTTCATGGCCCAGATCGAGTTCTTCAACGGCAGGCTTGACCGTCAGAAGCGTATCGAGAATGCGCGGGGCATCGTGCTTGAGGACCGGATACTCCACGAGGATTATCATATCTTCGGCCTTGCGCAGAAGATACTCAGCAACATGACAGAGGCTGAGTTCCAGGCTTACAAGAGGACTTATGACATGATGACTGAGAGGGTGTCTGAGCCTGACCTGATAGTCTACCTGAAGGCTGATGTGCCTACGCTGCAGAAGAGGATAAGAGAACGCGGCAGGGAGAGTGAATCGACGATACCTGAACAGTATCTGCGCACGCTCAATGAGCTCTATGAATCTTTCATCACAAGGCATGTCTCCTGTCCTGTCCTGACCATAGATGCTGACAAGGAATACAACGGCGACCTTTACATATACCTTGCAGAGACTGTGAAGAAGATAGTGGACAGGATAAAGACCCTTGACCTCAGGGTCACGACCCCTGGATTGAGTGATTGGGTGACCCTCCCCCAGACCGAGGCCACTATCCGCGCAATCGACGCTGAGAAGCGGCTTGAGGATTATCTGCAGCGCAACCCAAGGCTTATCACCATCGGCGGCAATGTGGGTCTTGGCAAGACCACCCTCGCTGCGATAATGGAGCGAAGCCTGAAGATAAGAGGGCTCTATGAAGAGCCTGAGAAGAACCCTCTGCTTGAGAGGTTCCTCCGCGACAAGAAGACCCATTGTTATGACCTTCAGATGCATTTCCTCCAGATGCGTGCAGAGCACCGCCTCATCGGCAAGTCCGGCGACGGGAGTTATGTCAAGGACCGGTCGCTCCCTGAGGATCTTCTTGTCTTCTGTTATCAGTTCAACCGCGACGGCATCCTGACTGACCGTGAGCTTGACTCATTGGTCGCTGCTTTCAAGAGCAGGAACCTTCAGCTTCCGCCGTCAGATATCATGTTAGTGTTGCAGGGCAGTCCCAGCCTCGCTTGGCAGCGTATACAGCAGCGTGGCAGAGAGATGGAGATTGAGGGAGGCTGGAGCCTTGCCGACATACAGAAACTCAACAGGTGGTACCGGTCTTTCCCAGAGGATGTCAGGAGGTACGGGTTCCATGACGGCCCACTATTGGAGCTGGACGTCGAGAGACTTGACCTGACCAACAGGATACATGTAGGCTACATCTTTGAGAAGGTTTATGATGCGTTGAAAAAGAGATGAAAGGCCGACTTCCGGAATGTCTGGAAGATATCCGGTTTCTCTGTATTTTTTCGTAAGGATGGCAGCATGGTCAGATGACTGTCCAGCAACATCGTCTTTGCTGCAGCTTTTTCTCGGCGAGACTTATTAACCATGAAAACACCTATTGTCGCATGGCCTATGCAGAGGTTGACCAGAGCGGTAAGATAGAGCAGTTTGATATGGATACAGTGGTGGCGTTGAATAATGACAGGAAGTTCTCAGTGATGATACCCAAAAGAGTAAAACAGGATATATATACAAGATACAAGACCAAAATCAATGATTTAGGATACAGGCTATTCATAACAGCACTTTTCTACTGCCTGAAAGAAAATATCAACTATGAGACAAAAGCAGTGATCTGCAATGAATATGAAGGTCACGAAGNNTAGAACTGCTAAGATTGTTCAGAAACAACGGGCTACCAGTTGATCCGTGGAACATTTCATTTGGAAGTATAACCAAGTCATCTTCTGCCCATACACTAGCTATCTCAACGCTGAGGAAGAAAGTTAAGCCTAATATCATTCTTGATGAGAAGGATATAGAGAAGATATTGAAAGCGTGACAGGGACACGGGCAACACCCGCATTTCTCTCCATCACTCATACCTATCACAGTATGTGTCAGAGGGAGAGCTTCCCTGCACCGCAATAGCATATAAGTATTCCATATTTATATATTTTTCCAAATTCTCGTCGGAAAACTTCCGAAAAATAAGGTATGATAAGAAAATGAGTGCCTGCATCATCCCAGATGCCTTGTGCAGTTCTTCCTGACGATGTCATGCCCGTCTTCCCTGAAGATTATCTCTGTGATGCCAGTATTTTCATGGGTGTACTGCTCCCAATCATTGAACCCCTGCTTCTGCAGGTACAGCATGAACACAGTCATGAATATCCCGTGGCTCACTGCAAGCACTGTCTCTCCGTAGTGCCTCTCTTTCAGCATATCCAGGAATCCTGCTGCTCTCTGCTGGACATCAAGCGCTGATTCGCCTCCCGGCCATCTGTACATGTGCGGCTCTGCTCCTGATTCCCTGACAGCCCTTCTGCCCTCTTCGTAACTCTTTCCGATGAATGACCCTTTGTTCCTCTCCCTGAGGTCAGCGACGAGATTCAGTGGAAGGTGTGGATGGTATCTCAGTATCTCTTCTGCAGTCATCTTTGCCCGCGTGTAATCGCTGGCATAGGCATGGTCTATCTT
>DUGW01000164.1 GCA_013331125.1 Candidatus Woesearchaeota archaeon
CGGTGTCGGCGATGCCTGCGACAATTGCCTGAGCACAGCCAATGCCGATCAGCAGGACAGCGATGGCGATGGGGTCGGCGATGCCTGTGACAACTGCATAAACACTGCTAATGTAGATCAGCAAGACAGCGACGGTGACGGTGTCGGTGATGCCTGTGACAATTGCCCTTCATACCCATTTGCTTCTCAGACAGACACTGATGGTGATGGTGTGGGTGACGTCTGTGATAATTGCCGGGTTGTCCCTAACCCTGGTCAGGAAGATGTTGTCAATCCTGACTGTGCACTTCTGACGCAGCCAAGCAATGAGTTTTATGTCTGTGGTGATATCTGTCAGGATTCTGATTATGACCTGACAAAAGACGCGTATGATAATTGCCCTTTCGATTACAATAGGGATCAGAATGACTGGAATTCTGATGGTGTGGGTGATGGTTGTCAGGATTCTGATAATGATGGTGTCTTGGATTACCTTGATAACTGTCGCACAGAGCCTAATGTTGACCAGGAGGATTACAATCAGGATGGGGTGGGTCATGCTTGCGATCCTTTAGAGGCCGATCCCGACCTGGATCATGATGGGATAGTTAATCCTCTGGATAACTGTCCTATGGTTGTTAATCCTGGTCAGCAAGATTCTGACATGAATGATAATGGCTTCTCTGCTCCTGACGGTCTTGGCGATTCTTGCGATAATTGTCCTTTTGTGTATAATCCGGATCAGAGCGACGCTGACAACGACGGCATCGGTGATGCCTGCGACACTTAATAGATTATATTTTTTCTTTTTTATTCTTTGAATGATCTTGATGAGAAATAAAATCAAAAATATTTAAAATATTAAGAAGAGATTTTACTTCTTCTTCTTGTCGTCCTTTGCTTCTGGCGCAAGCTCGTTTATTATCGCGTTCGGCAGTCCGGCGTCAGCCATCCTTGCCCTGATGTCCTTGTTTGGCTTGCCTTCCATCTCTTTCAGGATCGACTTTCCTTTTGCCATGAACTCTTCGCGTCTTGCCTTGAGCTCGTCCTGCAGTCTCTTCCTCTCTTCCTGTAGTCTCTTGAGCTCTTCTGCTGACAGCTCTGTCTTTCCTGACTTGATTTCGTCAGCCCATTTGCCCTGGTTGACTGCCAGGATGGCGTCATGTGCTGCCATGCCTTCTACCATCACTCCCATGGATTGGCATGTGCCTATGATCTCCTTGATCTTCTGTCTTAGGTCTTTTCCCAGCAGCGCGTCTTCTTTCATCTTTGCTATCTTGATCACCTGGACTATGGACAGGTCTGCTACTTTCTCTGTCTTGGCGTTTGTTGCTCCTTTGTCCAGGCCTGCTTCTTTCTTGATCAGCGCTGATGCTGGTGGTGTTCCTATGGATATTGTGTATTCTTTGGTGTCAGAGTCGACTGTCACCTTGACAGGTACCTGCATCCCTTTGAAGCCTTCTGTCTTCTTGTTTATGTCTGCGACTACCTTTCCTATGTTCACTCCTAGCGGTCCCAATGCTGGACCCAGTGGTGGCGCAGCTGTGGCTTTGCCTCCTTCTATGAGAACGTCTACTGCTTGTTTTGCCATTTTCTTTGTCTCCCACCTTCGCCTCTTCTGGGTTTAGGTGTTGGATGCCTGCTTTTGCAGGCTACCGGTTTGCTTATGGCACAGGTCTACTCTTCCGAGTCGTCGTCTGTGTCTCTGCGGATCACCTTTACGGCATCCATCTTGAGCGTTATCGGGATAGGCACTGCTGCCTCGACCAGCTCGACCACGACTTCCTCTTTCTGTTCGTCTATCCTTGTGATCTTCGCTGTCTCGCGCTTGAATGGTCCTGAGATGATCTCGACTATGTCGTTCTTCTTTATGTTCATCTCTCTCTTGCGCGGCTCTATCATGTGCTCTATCTCTTTGTATGACACTGGTGCCGGCAGTATGCCTCTGGCATATGGTATGTTGTGTGCTGCCTGTTCTGCATCCAGTCTTGATTCTGCCTCTAGGAATATATATCCTCGCATCCCGTGCGGTCTTATGACTGAGTAGACCTTCATCCCTTTCTTCTGGACATTGCTTGTCAGGAAGTCCATGACCTGGTCTTCCCTGTTTGCTGTTGTCCTGAGTGCGAATATGTTCGGCTCCCTTTCAGGTGCTGTCTCTTCATTTGTGTCTTTCTCCTCTTTTTTCTTCTCTTCTTTAGGCTTCTCTGTTATCTCCTGCTCGGGCTTTCCACCGACGGCTTGTTCCAGTTTTGTTATGTCTTCGACCATTTTGACGCTCCTTATAATAGCAGTTCTTTTACCAGGACTATGAGGAAGCCTAGCAGTCCTATCGCTAGCATGCCCAGTCCTGAGACTTTGACTATTGTCTTGAATTCGAAACTGTTCGATTTCTTTGTCACTTTAAGGACCCTTCTGCACTCTGATGCGAATGCCTTGATCCTTGATGGCCAGTCTTTTATTGCCATTTTACCCTCCGTTGTTTGACTCCTTTTTAAGGTTTTATTGTTATTATTGAGTGGCTCAATCCACGAACTCTATGCCGAGTTCGGTCTCGATCTCCCTTCTCTTCTGGTCTTGTATCTTGCGTTCTGGTCCGAATATCTGTGTTGACCTTACGCCTGTGATTATGAGCATTGTCCTTATGACGTTCTGGAGGTCTTCTGATATCTGTGCTCCCCAGATGATCTTGGCTTCCGGGTCGAGCTTGTCTGATATCGTCTCGACGATCTTGCGCGCCTCTTCCAGTGTCATGTCCGGTCCGCCGCAGATGTTTATCAGTGCGCCGGTCGCTCCTGATACGTCCACGTCCAGCAGCGGGTTGTTGATGGCTTTCTCGACGGCTTCCTGCGCCCTGTTCTCTGAGTCGCTCTCTCCGACCCCGATCAGTGCGACTCCGCCTTTTCCCATCACTGTCCTGATGTCTGCGAAGTCTAGGTTGACCAGTCCTGCTTTTGTTATCAGCTCTGCGATTCCCTTCACCGAGTTGGTGAGGATCTCGTCTGCGATCTTGAATGCTGTCTGTAACGGCAGGTCCGGTGCCAGCTCGAGCAGCTTGTCGTTGG
>DUGW01000045.1 GCA_013331125.1 Candidatus Woesearchaeota archaeon
GGATAATCTCTATCGCAGTCATAAACCATGACTGGAAATCTCCCAGGTTCCGGCACGTACTTGGCGACTCGACCGAGTTGATACTGATATCTGTAGGTCTTCTTGTTGCTGCTGCCTTTCTGGAAGTGTTTGTCAGCCCTTATGTCTGAACTCTCAGCTGCATTCTCTTATCATCTCTAAGAACAGAGCATTGTTTGCCATATGTGTATTCTTCACCAATAACCCCCGTTCTGGGTCGGCGTCCATGCTGAATCCTGAACTTGGTCTTCCGATGACGCCTTTGAAAAGGACTTCCTTCACTGCGCTGTCGACGATGTCTGCGATCGGCCGGGAATACTGGTCCTTTCCGAAACGGGATAGCACTGTGGCTGCCAGGCTCATCAGCCCGAACAGTTCCAGCTCGAGTTCCTCTTCTCCTTTCTGGTTCTCTTTGCTGTGCAGTGTCCTGAAATCTCCGTGCATCCTCTCCAGCGTCAGGTCGAAACAGCTTCTCCACTCTTCCTCGCTCACAAGCTTCGGGTAGACATAGGATGAGAGGAATATTGATTTGGCGTCCTCGCGTGACATCTTCTCGTGCAGCCTCTGCTTGACATCAAACAGGAGTTTTGCTGCATCTTCCTTGAGTTTGCCCTCTGCTTTTGAGTACCTGTGCATCTTTGTCAATGCGTATGCGAGGTTATGCATCAATAGCATCATCGACTTGACTTCCAGGGTGTGCGTCTTGCTCTTTTCGTCTGTGAAATGCTCCTGCTCTGTCAGGTTCGTCAGGTATGCGACCTTAGAGGCGATGGATTTTATCTCTTCTGTGCTGAAATAGTTGTAGAGTTTCTTCTCGCTGCATAGGCGGTCTAGCAGTCTTCCTAACATAAGGACAGGCCATGCTGATTCATGGAACCTCTCTGCGCTTGGCATGTCGAGTTCCCTCAGGATCGTGTTCTTAACTGTGCCGAACTCCCCTTCCATCAGTAGCGCGTGGGCAGCGAATGAGGGATGCGGGTGCGTGACGTCGGAGAAATGGGGTATCGGCACCATCGTCTTCCTGTCTTCGCTCTGGAGGAACATGTGGTCTGTCCCGTTCAGGACGCACGCGTAGGCCAATGCCTTATGCGGATCATTCAGCTTGAGTGCCGGCACTACATAGCTCTCCTGCAGTCCCTTGAGCTTGCTCTCATTCCTGGAGATATGGTTGGCTGTGAGTATCGCATCTTCCTCATTGTCTGCCGCTGCTATCACCAGCTTGTCGGCGAGTATTCCTAGTGAATGCCTGTCGCCGCTTTTCTTGCAGTCATATTTGAGGTTGTCTCCCTGTAATACGATATATACTGAATGGTCGTCCGACTCTGACTTGAGCAACACCCTCCCTTCCTTGACATAATGCGTGTGTGTGAGTCTGGAATCTGAAGCGAGATGCTTCGGTTCGAAGTGTATGGTATATGGGGAATCCTTGCCGCTCTTTATCACCAATGCATTCATGAAGAAGGGCGCGAAGAACTCGTGCTCATGTGATTCTCTCTTCACGCGCAGGGAATGGAATTGGTTATGCACCTCCTTCACCCCGCTGTCGACATCGATGTCATGTATGATCTTGAATGGTTTTCCTGCTATGCTTGCGAAGTACTGCATCCTGTCTTTGTTCACATCGAAGAAGAACATGCCGCCTATCTTGTTGCTTGAGAAGAAGCTGAGAGGTGTGCTGTCATTCACTTCCTTCTCTATCATGTGCTCTTTTAGTTTGTGTGTTATCTTCATCGGTATCCGCTCAGCAGGATTATACAATGCTGTTTACTGCCAGAAAAAGCGTTGGTTTTGTTTATAAATGTTTTGCCGGTCTGGCCGGATATTGAAGTCCATTCAGGTGTCCTGACTCTCTACTTCCTTGACAGTCTCTTCCCCTGTATTGCCGTCTTTCTCTTTTCTCTTGGCCTCTTTCTCTTCTTTTCTCTTCTTTTTTGCCTCTTCTCTTGCCTGTTTCTTGTCAAGGTGTGCCTGTACTCTTTTTGACTGCCATTCATTGTATCTCTTTGTGAACGCATCCATCTTTCCTGATATGCTATTGGCCACGGCTCCTGAATGTTTGAAGGTCCACTTCGCTGCCTTGAGTGCTGCCTTCCATGATGCAGAGGATGCTTTTTTGATGTCTTCTTTGATGCTCAGGAAGAGTCTTTTGACCCAACCTGCGACTATGACCAACGGCTTGGTGATTATTATCAGGGGATATTTCATCTTCCTCGCATAGAGATAATATAATGGCCTGAAGAGATTGCCTGTGCCGTCCACCATCTTGTGTCCGTTCCTTAGCCAGAATATCCTGACTGTGAAGCTTGCCTGGCCGAACCTTGCCCTGCACATCGCTGCGACTCCGCCGAACATCCAGGTAGTTGATGTAGAGAGTGCTCTGCCTACTGCGATGAATGGAGCCAGAATCCTTGCTTTCCTCTGCTTCTTTCTTTTCTGTGCATCATTCCTCCTCAGGAATGCTGAGTATTTATTTTCATATCTCTTGTGCAGCCTCTCGAATGCTGCGTTGAATTTCGCCTCTCTCCTCTCTACCGACATCCCTCTATCTATGCATCTTATGAATTCTTCCGAGAGCTTCTGTTTCTGCTCTGCATACCAGAGTTCTATCTCTTCTTCTTCCATCTTCTCTTCGATAATTTACCATGAAAGCAAACGTCGCTTCTATTGCTTCTGGAGCTGTGAATGCAGTTCGAATGATGCCTTATAGAGTGTCTTCCTGAGGTCTTCGGGAAGGTTCTTGTATATCTTCGTCAGCTGCCTGTACTTGGCGGCAGCATCTTTCTTCTTGCCGTTCCGCAGCAGCTCGTATGTCTCCTTTATCCTCTCGAGCGCCTCATCGAAATCATTGCCGGTCTTGACCAGGTCTAGTTCATGCCTTATCTGTGCGAGCTGTGATTTCACCTTATCTATGTCACTCTGCAGGTATGTGGCACGTGCCAGTTTCACGTATGATGGCACGTCGACCATCATTATGTCGACCATCTTTGTGTCATATCCTGTCTTCCTGAGCCCGCTTGCCTCTTCCTTGAGCTCGTTGAGATGGTCCATGAATGAATCTAGCAGCTCTTCTTTCTTCTCATCCTTTGGTAGTTTCAATACGACCATTTTTCTCACCACATTCTGGGCAGATATGGAGCTGATCAGCCCAATCCATCGATCTTTTTCTTCAGCTCATCGAGTTTAGGCTTCCACTCTTTCTTCTTCGCATCAGGAAGCTTTGCGACGATGCCTGGCAGCTCATTGAACAGCTCATTCGCTGCTGTCTTGTCTGCGCGCCCTATTGCAGTATCCACTTGTCCTTGCAGCTCCTTAATCTGATCCTGATATTGTGTTATCTGTTCTGGAGTCAGTTCTTTCTTCTCCTCTTCCTTCTCTGCTGATGGGGATGGGCCCTTTGCAGCCGCTTCTTTCTCTTTTTTTGCCTTCTCCTCTTTGGCTTTCTTCACTGCTTCGTCGATGTCTGCTGCGTCCAAGAGTTTGATCTCAAGCTTCTTCGGTTTCTTCCCTAGTTTGTCCCACATCTTCAGCACTCTGGGCGTCAACCCGTCGAGATATATCTGTACCATGTTGAAATTTCCTGATTTGATCTTGTCCTTGGACAGCTTGAGTTCCAACCTGAGGTCAAAGACATCCTGACCTAGCTGCTCCAGCTGATCGAATTCGTAGTCTAACTGCTCCACGACCTCGTTGTACTGGTTATACTTGTCCAATTCTTCATCAGTCAGCCT
>DUGW01000039.1 GCA_013331125.1 Candidatus Woesearchaeota archaeon
GGGGGTCTGTGTGAAGTCCCATCCAAAGGTTGACAGTCGTTTCTTCAATGTGGTCAAGGAGTATGACCCTGACAAGATATTCATACTTGACCTCGCCATACTTGATGAGGCATTTGCAGAGGAGTTCAGTAATATCCCTATAGTGTGGATTGACCACCATTCGCCCATCAAGATTCCTGGAGTAAAATACTTCAACCCGCGTATTGAGAACCCAAGCGACATAACCTGTGTCTCGCATCTGTGCTATGATGTGGTCAAGGAGCATACCCCTGAGGATCTGTGGATCGCTGCAGCAGGCATCATAGGAGACTGGCAGCTTACCAAGACAACCGAGGAGTTCTCAGAGAAGTATCCTGACCTTTTGCCTGCTTCCATAAATCGTCCTGAAGAGGCATTGTTTGGTTCTCCGTTCTCAAAGCTGATCAAGATGATGAGTTTCATACTTAAGGGCAGGACTCAGGATGTGATGAAGTGTGTCAAGATAATCACAAGGATAAATTCCCCTTATGAGCTGTTGAATGGAGAGACCCCCAGGTCAAAGTTCATTGTGAATCGTTTTGAGAAGATCAATGAGCTCTATGAGAGTCTGCTTTCTTTTGCTATGAAGAAGGTTTCAAAGAGCAAGCTGCTTGTGGTGTCATACACAGAGGAGAAGATGAGCTTCAGCGGGGAGTTGTCTAACGAGCTGCTTTACCGCTACCCTGACAAGGTTATCCTTGTGGGCCGTGAGAAGTCAGGTGAGATGAAATGCTCGATCAGGACAGGCCCTGGCATCAATCTGCCGAAGACCCTTGAAACTGCCCTCAATGGCATCGATGGCTACGGTGGAGGCCATGAGCATGCCTGTGGTTCGTGCGTAAAGGTGGCTGACTTCAAGAGGTTCATCAAGCAGCTTAAGGAGGCTATAAAATAGACACATAAACTTTATAAACAACCATTTTTCATTTTCAAACAACGCGCCGGTGGTCTAGTGGTATGACAGCGGCCTTCCAAGCATTACGCGATGAAAGCCGCTTACCTGGGTTCGAATCCCAGCCGGCGCATGTGATAAAGGCATTTTACCGATGAAGTCGGGCAAATGCCTTTTTGCATGCTCGAAAATGCCGATGACCATAGGGAGTCGGCATTTTCTTTGCATGTGAGCGCAGCGAGATGAGACGGGTGGGGCCAGCGCCCGGAGGGGGTAAGCGCGTCCCAGCCGGCGCATAAAAGAAACCTATATAAATCCCCTTTACGCAGTTATGTGCATTCGGGGTTGGTAATGAACTCAAAACAAAAAAGATGTGGACATCTATGCTGACATTTAAGCATATAACTCTAGACAACCTGCAGGAATTTGCAGGATTCATAGTTTCTTCTGAGATGAATTACCCTTCTGATATAAGGACGACTATAGATGATTTCAGCTATATCCTTGAGGATGAGAACATATTCCTAGTGGCTTTGCTGGACGGCCGTTATGTCGGCAATGTCGTAGGCTATCCTTTGACAAAGAATGACATGGATGAGGATTGTTTTGCTGGTCAGGATCCTGAGAACAACAGGATAATGTACCTATTTAACATTGTGGTTGACCCTGTTTTCCAGGGAAGGGGTTTTGGTAGCATTCTTCTGCGTGAGTTTGTAAGGGTCTCAAAAGAAAAGGGTTATGAGAAGGTTCTCGGTCATTTCAGGCAGAATGGCTCTCTGCGTCTGTTTGAGAAAGAGGGCGGGCAGAGGCTGAAGCTGGAAAAGGACTGGGAAGGTTGCGGAGAGGATTATTTCTTCTGCGAGCTTGAGCTGGCTATCTGTGCCCCTTGCATCCATGCTTCTTCAGATGCTAAAGAGACTGTTTCACATATGTGATTCCTCCAATTGAAATCACAAAAAGCTTTATAAACTCTCAACCCCACTTTTCTTCTATGCCTAAAAAGAAAGAAAAATCCTCAAGCGAGACAGTCATGATAATCTGCGCGCACCCTGATGATGAGATACTTGGTGCTGGAGGCACTATTGCAAAATACGCAAAGGCAGGCAAGCGTGTTATAACAGTCATATTCTCTTATGGTGAGAAGTCCCACTGGTGGCTCCAGAAGAGGTTCACTGTTGAGATGCGTGTCAAGGAGGCAAAGGCTGCTGGAGATGTAGTTGGTACATACAAGACCATGTTTCTGGGCCTTAAGGATTTTGAGTTGAAGGAGGAGGTCCAGCATGAGAGGAATCTGGATCTGCTTGAGAAAGTGATACGGAAATACAGGCCTTCTAAGATCTTTACCCATTCATCTGATGATATAATATACGCAGACCACAAGGCTGTGTGGGATGCTGTTGAGAAGGTGACTGACAGGATCGGTTTCAAAGGGGATGTTTATGTTTTCAACATATGGGCTAAGGATGTCAGGCTCAGCAGGAATCCGAAGCTGTTCATCGACATCTCTGATACGTTCTCATTGAAATGGAATGCCCTGAAGTGCTTCAAGAGCCAGCGCATGTACATATTCCAGCTCTATCCTGGTGTTGTGTGGAAGGCATTGAGGAACGGGATTGAGCATAGGTGCAGGTTTGCAGAGGTCTTCACAAAGGTCAGATGAGGAAAAGAACATGGACGAACAACTGAGAAAGAAGACATTGCTGATCGCGACAGACTCGTTTCTTCCCAGATGGGATGGTATTGCAAGATTTCTTTACGAGGTGGTCCCTTTCCTCTCAAAGCATTTTGATATAGTCATAGCAGCGCCTAGGTTTCCTGGAAAGGTGGAAGGTTTTGATAATGTGACTGTCATACGATTTCCCATATTCAATTGGAAGGTGGCTGACATAAANNTTGGTTTCTTTTGTGCATTCTGTGGAGTGGTTCCTGTTCTCTAAGTCATTGAAGCACTGCAAGGAGTTCATTGAGTTCACCATAAGGAAGCTTGTACCTTTCCTATACAACAAGTGCGATATTATAATGGTCCCTTTCGAGGGGATGATGCCTATCCTCGAGAACCAAGGTATAAGCTCGAAGAAAGAGGTTGTTTATCTTGGCATAAATTCGAACAGGTTCAGGCCTGCTGAGTCAAGGATACTTGCAAAGGAAAGGTTGGGTATAAACCCTAACAATGTGGTCATCGGATATCTCGGTAGGTTTGGCAGGGAAAAGGACATAACTACTCTGTATGAGGCATTCAGGAAGCTGCATGATGAAAGGCCGAACACGACTCTTCTGCTGGTCGGAGGAGAGCCGCCTCCCTTCAAGCACATGGAGGATGTGAAGATTGTGAGCTCTGTGGATGATCCTGTGAATTATTATCATGCGATGGATGTGTATGTTCTTCCTTCATTGACTGAGACAACGTCGCTTACGACCATGGAGGCAATGGCATGCGGACTTCCTGTTGTAGTCACCCCTGTAGGTTATGTGGAGAAGTATGTGAAGCACAAGGAGAATGGTTTTATCTTTCCTTTCAAGAATGTCGATAGGCTCCGCCTGATATTGAACACGCTTGTGAAGGATCTTCACTTGAGGAAGGAGATAGGAAGGGCTGCAAGGGATACCATGGTAAAGAAGCATACCTGGGAGCATACTGCAAAGGAGATTGTAAAGATATTGGACAGGTTCTGATTATTTTCCTATTCTTCAGGCACAGTCACCCTGAACATCGTCTGTGACTTCTTCTTGTTCCCTGCATGGTCCTGTGCAAATACAGTCAGGTGGTAGTATCCTTCAAGATAGTATTGATCTATGATGCGTAATGCTGTGTACACATCATCGCCTGCAGCACCATCCCCGTCAGCACCTGCATCATTCATGTCCTCTATTTCGCCATGGCTCTGTGCCAGCTCGAGTATCTCAAACCATACCCTTGCTATGTCGTCCTTTCCGTTTGCGTCGATGACCCTTGCTTCGACTAGCATCTCTTCACCTATTGTGACGTTTACGGGTGTTATTGTGATATCATATATGTCTGGTGATTCCTGGTCTCCTGTGATGTTCAGTCCAGATACATCAATCTCTTCCTCTGCTTGTTCCTCGGCCTCAATTATCTGCTCGCAGTCGCCGTCATTCACATAAGTGCATCCTGGAGGGCAATAATCGTCACCACTTACACAATCTGTTATGGGCGCATGCTCGCATTTCTTGGGTGTGCCTGAGCAGGTGTCTGAAGTCGAAACATCGTCGTCATCGCAATCCGCATTCCCGCTGCATTCGTCTTTCTCTGCGCCTATGCAGATGTTGTTCTCGCATATAAAATCAGCAGGGCATCCGCA
>DUGW01000051.1 GCA_013331125.1 Candidatus Woesearchaeota archaeon
GATAGTTCTTGGCTGCGTTGATGCCGCCTTGTGCTGCGATAGAATTGCTCCTGAGTGGATGTAGCTTTGACAGGATGACGATCTTAGAGGTGTTGCTTGCCTCGAGTGCTGCTCTGAGCCCTGCCAGACCGCCTCCGATTATCACAGAATCATAAGTCCTTCTCTCTACCATCTTTTATCACTGATCACTGGATTTGACACTGAAGTCGTTTACCACCTGCGTCCAGAAGAAAAATGATTGTTTATAAAAGTTGCTAATGGGTCTTGATGCGTTTCCTTGGTGTTTATATGTGAGTTTATAACGACGCTGGCCATGATGGCATAGCCAGTGACCAGCCTATGACAGAAACTTGGCCAGCACCACCAGCCAGAATATCGACTTGACGATTGTATATCCTATGAACAGTTCTTTGATCATCTTCTGCCTCTGCGTCCTCTGCCTTCAGAGTCACGTCTTATCTCTGCCTTCTCGGAGATATCTTCATCTCCTAAGAACTGTCTGCACCCCTGCTGTCTTACTGAAAGATTTTGCGTAAGGCCTTAAAACCTTTGGCCGATGAGGGTCGAGGATCGCTCCTTATCCTTCACCTTTGCCTTGAGCTCCCCATTCACGAATTCAAGGTCAAAGGACCTTACGTTTTCGTCTTGTTTTATGGTTCGTATGTCGTATACGGTTTTCATCTTGTATACCTCAAAGATTTTACGGGAAGACGATGAAAAAGATATGAAAAGATTTCATTCGTTCACCGCCTTTGCCATGACATAGTCGATGCTTGCCCTTTCCGGGACGGTGTTCTCGACTGCCTCTGTAGGACGCACCAGCATCGGCGTCACGCCATAAGCGATGCCTGCCTCTTGTGCCAGCCTTTGGATGTTGTGCATCTCATATCTTGATGCTGCTTCTGGGAGTTGCTCCAGTTCGGATGCTCCCCAGCCAGCTTCACCCATGGCCATCGAATAAAAATTGTCTTTCTTTGGTCTGGCCCAGGTAAGTCCCTGTTCTGCCATGTTTTCGCTTAATGTTTTCCTTTGCTTCGGGATAGCCGCTCCGGTTCTGTACCATCTCTCAATGTTCATGTAGCTCACCTTATATATGTTGTTTTTGCGGCCGTCTAGAATCACTTCTTTTCTGTCATCACCCCCTTCTCTTAGGGTAATATATGTCGTTTCGCCTTCAAAAACCCTTCTATTAGACTTTTTACAATCTAACGGTGACAGCAATATCTCCAAGTTTTTCCTAAAATTAGAGGTCTAAATTTTTTACAAGCGCGATATCCCAAAACCCATAAAATATATAAATAGTGCATTCCCAGGCCCTCTCATGCCAGACAAGAAAAAAGGTGGTGTACAGGGCAACCCTTCTAGTGTGCCAAGCACTGTCGCTGAGCCCTTCCCTGACAATGTCTCCAAGCCTTTCTGGGCCTTCAAGGAGAAACGCTGTCTTGCTGATGAGTTCTTTGATGCTTATGTCTCTTTCAAGGAGCTCCAGTGTGAGGAGTATTTCTGGGAGTGGAAGTCTCGCAAGATCGATGAGACCCTGATGAAGAACCTCACTAACTCTTATCGGGCTTTTTTCTCTGAGAACCCTATCGGTTCCGGCAGGTTCCTTACCTTCATGGTGAACAATGACAATCTCAAGGACCTGGGGAAACTTTACATGTCAATTATATTGTCCAATGAGTTCGCTAAAGACAGCGGATTCCCTAACCCTCCTCTGTTCGAGGTGGTGCATAACGCCACGACCTCTGATTCTCTGCTTCATTTCATCAACCTGTATAATGAGTCTGTGTCTATCGCCTGCGACAAGTTCAGGAAGGATGTCGGCCCTAAGAACATATCTATCATCCCTACGCATGATTTTTCCAAGGAGTCTTCTGACTGGTTCAAGACCCTGCATAGTTACATAACTGATTATCAGCAGATGTTCAGGGCGAGGGTGGAGAGGTTCCGTCCTCTCATCCCCAGGAGCAGCATCGCTGACAAGGCGGGTTTTGTCGGTGCTGTCCTCGCGACCAAGCGTGCCCTCTCAAACTATCATGCATTCTCCAAGATCCTCGGCGTAGATACTTATCCTATCATCCAGGCCTCTGTCCTCCCTTTCAGGGGCGGGCTTGCTCCCGGCACTGTGAAGGATTTCGCGCTCAATTATCCTGGCCTCAGGTCTGTGACTCTCTCGTCAGCATTCCGTTATGATTTCCCTGTCGAGAATGTGATCGGTGCTGTCCGTCTCCTCAACAAGGGGCTCAGCAGGATCCCTAAGAAGATCTTCGCCAAGGAAGAGGGCCTGCGCATAAAGAGGATCGAGGATGTCTTTGCAAAGCATTATGCAGAAACAGTGAAGAACATGCCTGCATTCACACGCATAAATGATGCAATGGATGTGCACCCTCAGATCAGGAAGACCTTTGCGCTCTACAGTCTTGGTGTACCTCCTGAATTCATAGGTACCGGCCATGCTCTGCTTGAGATGATCAAGGAGAAGATGGTGAAGGACCTTGAGAACATCTATCCGACAATCAAGCAGGACCTGATCACTGCCGGCAGATTGCTGAACAAGGAGAACCTGAACATGCTCTCCAAGACAGGTCCTTTCTGGAACAGTCTTCTCAAGGATGTCTCTCTCGTCGAGGATTATGTGGGCGGATCATTGGGCCCTAAAGAATCCGAGGACTTTGTCCACCGCAACCACACCTCTAATGTCTTCCACAAGATGTCTGCAGGCAAGGACTTCAATGATGACCTGAAGGCTGCTGCCACGGCCAGGCATTGTCTTGGTTGATCAGGGAAGAAAGGATGTCCATAGTGAAGAAGTAAAAGCAGATAAGATAAGAAGAAAATATTTCTCGATTATTTCTCCAGCTCCACAAACTTCACATGCAGTTCTTTGAGTGCTGAATCATCTGCTCTGCTTGGGCATCCGTCCATAGGGCACTGGGCGTTCTTGTTCTTCGGGAATGCCATGACCTCCCTGATGTCGTCAAGTCCTTTCATCAGTGCGATCAGTCTCTCGACTCCGAATCCCATGCCTCCGTGCGGCGGGCCTCCATACCTGTATGCCTCGAGGAGGAATCCGAACTTCCTCTCTGCTTCTGACTCATCGAAACCTATGAAATTCATTATCCTTTTCTGCACATCAGGGTTCGATACTCGTATGCTTCCGCTTGCCATCTCCCATCCGTTCAGTGTCAGGTCCCAGAGATCTCCGAGGACCTCTTCAGGTCTCTGTTCAAAGTCATCAACGAATTCCGGCTTCGGCATAGAGAACATGTGATGTTCCGGCTCCCATTTCTGCTCGTCTTCATTGAAGTGGAACAGTGGAAAATCGACGACCCATGCGAATACGAAGTCATCCTTCTTGACCAGACCCAGGAGGTCACGCACTGCGAGCCTTACCTGACCCATTGCGCTCTGGGCCTGCCTTGTCCTGTCACTCACGAAGAGGATGGTCTTTCCATCCTTGAGCTTCAGTGTTTCTATCAGGTCTTTCTGCACCTCTTCACCGAGGAACTTGGCCACTCCTCCATCGAGTTTTCCCTCAGCCATCTTCAGCCATGCAAGTCCTTTTGCCTTGTAGGTCTTGGCGACTTCGCCGAGCTTGTCTATCTCTTTCCTTGAAAGTTCCTTGTCTACGACGAGTGCGACAGTATGGCCGGTCTCTTTGAAGACATTGAAATCGCTTTTCTTTACAGTCTCTGTGACGTCATGCAGTTCGACGCCGAACCTGATGTCTGGCTTGTCTGTCCCGTACCTGGTCATCGCTTCATCATAGGATATTGTCTTGAAGTCCTTGATGTCCTTCTTCATCGTCTTCTTGAATACGTGTTTTACCACCTTCTCGAATGTGGCCCTGATATCATCACTGGTGACGAAACTCATCTCGAAGTCGACCTGTGTATGTTCCGGCTGTCTGTCTGCTCTCAGGTCTTCATCACGCAGGCATCGCGCAAGTTGGTAGTACTTGTCGAAACCTGCGACCATCAGTATCTGTTTGTATAGCTGCGGGCTCTGAGGCAATGCATATACCTGTCCCGGGTTCACCCTGCTTGGGACTATATAATCTCGGGCACCCTCAGGTGTGGCCTTCACGAGCATCGGGGTCTCTATCTCCACAAACCCTTCTTTGTCCATGGCTTCCCTGAACGCCTTTACCACTTCATGCCTGAACAGTATAAGTTCCATATGTTCAGGTCTTCGAAGGTCGAGATATCTGTACTTGAGTCTTGTCTCATCTGTACTTTCCACCTTCCCTGATAGGTCCAGTGGCAGGACAGAGCATCTGTTCAGTATCTTGAGTTCCTTTACTGTGACTTCTACCTCTCCTGTCTTCATCTCCTTGTTCACAAGATTGTCAGGTCTTGCCCTTACCTTGCCGACTATCTTCACCACATACTCATTCTTCAGTTCTGAGAGACCGTCCAGGTCTTTGTCAAACACAAGTTGTGTCACGCCGTACCTGTCCCGCAGGTTAACGAAGTTTATCCCTCCGTGCTGCCTGACTGAATTGACCCATCCGCTCAGGGTCACTTCCTTTCCGACCTCTTTCTTGGTCAGCTCTCCGCATGTGTGTGTTCTGTACATTGTTTTCACCGGATCTGTTGATGATTCATTTATCTATGCCATATGCCAATGATACTTCTTTTTAATGCTTTTGGTAGGAAATGCGTTTCCTGCTTGTTTTTAGGCCTTATGCACTGTTTAAAAGATAACATTTTTATATCCCGCCATACATACCGTATATACCTTATTTCACTTAAAATGAATGCACTTGTCATCTTTGCCAAATATCCTGTACCTGGTGCTGTCAAGCGCCGCATCGGTCGTGAGATCGGCATGGAGAAGTCTGCTGAGCTCTGTGAGTGTTTCATCAAGGACCTCTATGAGAAGAACAGCAATCAGGATTATGATCTTTATCTGAGTTTTATCGGCAAGGAGCATAAGGAGCAGTATAGGGGCCGGTTCCCTGATGCGATCCTTTATGTCCAGAGGGGCCATACCAAAGGTGAGAACCTTAGCCTGACTTTTGAGGACCTTCTTGATGATTATGAGAAAGTCGTCATCATCGGTTGTGATGCCCCCCAGGTCGGTCCTGCCCTGATCAAGGCAGCCTTTAAGGCCTTGGAATCCCATGATGTTGTCATCGGTCCTGCTTCTGATGGTGGTTATTATCTTATCGGTATAAAGAAGAACCTGCCTTTCCNNCCCTTTCCTCAATGATCTTCCCTGGGGCACACCTGAACTGCTTGATCAGACCATAAAGAGGCTGAAGGAACGCAAGGAATCCTATGTATTCATAGATGAGCTCGAGGATATAGATGACCTGGAAGAGCTTAAGGCAGCCAAGAAGAGGATCAAAGAGTCTGATGCTCCTGCAACCTTCAAGTTCCTGCAGAGGCTTGATGTCTGAGCGGTTATTACCGAAAATATGCAAACGAAAATTTTATAAACAGCATTATGTTGGGTTCTTATTTAGAGGTGGTTAAATGAAAAAGGGACTGGGCTTTCTGATAGCGTTTCTGGTTCTCTTTTCAGCATTCGCCTCTGCTGAAGTCATGGACACTAAACTCTTCAATATATTTGTCGAGCCTGTCCAGGACAAGATAATCGATAAGGATAAGGACTTTGCTGAGTTCTACATAAAGATAGAGAACAGGTTCACAGAGCCTGAGACCTTCAAGTTCGCATTCCTTGATCCTCCGAATTGGAAGGAGCAGATTCTTCCTAACCCTAATGATAGGGAGCTTCGCATAATGCCCGGCGATACAGGCACGTTCCATTTCTATGTCCGCCCCAGCAGGGCTGTCGATGGCGTCCATCCTGTTAGTGCGATCCTCAGGAGCGAGGTCACAGGCATAACTTTCAGGAAGGGGTTCCATATCCAGTATGGTGAGAAAGAGACTCCTGCTGTGATGACACCTCCTGAACCTGACATGGAGGTCTCCGCGTCTGTCCCTGCCAAGATGGACCCCAGGAACCCTTACACTGTCGTCGTCAACATCAAGAACAACAATGAGCGTTTCCTGGAGAATGTCTCTGTCACCCTTGACAGCACGAACATCAAGGATACCACAAGTGTAGATGTCGATCCTGACGAGTCGAAAGGCATCAGCTTCGCCGTCCTATTCAATAAGGATCTTCCTCCCCAGAAGGACAGCCTCCATGTCGTCGTCGCCTATCAGGGCCAGACATTCCATGATGAGTATCATAATTTTGAGGTTGTCGAGTATCTTCCTCCTTTCGACATCGATGTCGATGTCCAGAAGAAGCTCTGGAAGAGATACAGGACAGTCACCATCACAAATGACGGCAACACTGAGAAATCTGATGTTGTCCGCATGGAGACATCGCTTCGTGAGAGGCTGTTCTCCAGTTCTGTCCCTAAGTACAAGCTTGTCAAGGAAGAAGACAGGCAGTTCATGACCTGGGACGTGACCCTTGCCCAGGGCGCATCAACTGAGATAAAGATAAAGACAAATTACAGGTGGTTGTTCTGGATCATCCTCGCCATACTGCTGTACTTCGCTTATCTAATCAAGAAGCTCAATCCTGTCGTCGTGAAGAAGAAGTTCAAGTCGATCAAGAAGCAGCACGGCGCAGTGTCTGAGATGGCTGTCGCGATATTCCTCAAGAATACAAGTGACAAGCCTGTCACCAACATCCGTGTCATAGAGCGCATCACCAAGATGGTCGCATTGAAGGGCGATTCTTTCGAGGGCAGCATGCATCCTACAAAGATGCACGCGCATGGCAGTGAAGGCACCATCATCGAGTATCGTTTCGCAGAGCTTGGTCCCGGCGATGAGAGGATAATAACTTACAAGGCGTTCTCCAAGCTCCATATCTTCGGCGTGATCACCATCAAGCCCACTGTTGTCGAGTTCAAGAAGAAGTCTGGCGCTACGATGAAGTCAAGGTCCAACCAGATATCTATCCAGACAGAGGCTCCTGAGGAGCGCAAGCCTTCGCATGAGAAGCATGAGTCCCATCATAGGGTCCATGAAGTCGCCCATAAGAAGTGAGTGAAAAATATTTATTTTTCAAGGCCTTGTTCTTTCACATAATACCTCGAGGATTCCACAGACAGTCTGTCCTGTGTTGTATTCTTGAATACCGCTTCCGCTGTATACTCTCCCTCTCAGGTCTTTGACAAGTCCCAACTGTAGCCCTATCCTGTATGTATCATCTATTATTGGGGCATACGTCTCCCTGGGGGGGTCTGAATCAAGTATTAATCTTCCACCCATCATCTCAATCACCTCGCCTCTTGTAGTCACTTGCTTGTTGTCGCTGTGATTCTGTTTGACATCTCACAGGTCTTATTCAGACACTGGCCGCCAAAGAGGTTACTTAAAAAGCTTTCGTCAACCATACAGATTTCATGCTGTTGGTCCTATCCAGCTACAATCAGCACCCGCTCTTTATTCGGCTTCTCTGCACGAAACCTTTAAAAACAAGCCATTTATCCGGTATCCTACGACCCCGAGTAGCTTAACGGTCACGCGGAACTGCACGCTCAGTTCACAAGCGTCTCCGGTGCTATTGCTGCGCAATAGCACGACGAAACTGCTCAGGGCAGCATAGAAATTGTTTCAGGACCCCGAGTAGCTTAACGGTCGAGCGTCCGGCTGTAGCTCACAGCCCCCGCAGACAATGGCGCATTGCCTTGAAGGAAAGCGGGACAGCGGATACCGGAAGGTTGCTGGTTCAAATCCGGCCTCGGGGACCTTCTTTTCTTTGATCATACAATCTACTGTTAATTATATATAGTCCTGTCACCCCTGATATTATTATGAGGTGGTCCTTCATCTTTCTGGCTCTTGCATTACTTCTTTCTGCCTGTTCAACCCAGGCTCCTCAATCTCCTACTCTCAGTCCCACAACCCAAGAGGATATTCCTTCATCCCCTCCCTCCGCTCTACCTGAAGGTTCATGCACCTCTGACTCTGATTGTTATGATTTCCAGTATTGTGACAACGACCGCTGCCGTGACCTGTACTGCTCTGACTGTCAATACCTGGAAGATCACAGATGCAAAGACTTTGATTGCTGTGATGATTATGACTGTGCTCCTTTGGAGCATTGCAAGTACCATGAGTGCGCAGCGATTGCCTGCCCCAGATGTTTTTTCATAGAAGATAAGAAGTGTGTCCGTTTCCCCTGCTGTTCAGATTCTGACTGTGATGACAGTGATATTGAGACTGATGATTTCTGCATGAATGCCTCGACAGATGACGCTTATTGCGCCAACCCCTCGAATGTCAGGACCATAACCTACATGACGAAGATCCCTTTGAAGATACCGATGTCTAGGGTGACTCCAGTGGCCTCTTGACTGGTATAATGGAATGTTTTTCCCTAACATTTATAAACAGACCTTCATTTCTAATATTGCAGAAAGAGATTATCTGATTCTGCATGATGCAATATGGCTCGTATAAGCAATTTCCAGAAGATTGAAGGGTATAAGCATATCATAACCTGTTCTATGTGCGGTACCAAGACTACAAGTCCTAAGAACAGCATGTACTGCGAAAAATGCCTCAAGAAGCTCCAGAAGGAGCGCGAGGAAGCTGAGTAACATCTTCTTATCAGTGTTCTATCCTAAGACATATTTTGCCATGAAAGGGAGCACCAGTGTGGCGTCTGCCTGTACTTCTGTGAACCTTCCTTTTGGGTCCATCTTTCTCCATGTCATCCCTTCTGAATATGTGCATCCTGACAGGTGGCCGTAATACATCTGGTCTGGGCATACCCTCACTCCGTAGCTGAATGGTCTTTCTGTCAGTCCTGCATCAGTCCTTGAGTTGAGTATCTCTATCAGCGGCCCTACATTCTGTGTCCAGTTCCTAGGCACTCCGCCTCCTATCGTGAATATGCCTGTCTTCTTTGAGTCCTGTACCAGTTTTACGAGTTTCCTGTTGTCTGCATCCATGTCAACTTCAAGTTTTTCCTGGCTGTTCCAGTTGAATGTACAGAAGTCATTTCCCAGCTCTGAATCATAGAATGCCGGTACGAACACAGGCACTCCTTTCTGGTATGCTGCTATGAGTATCCCCCTCTCACCAGGGTATTTTTCTGCGAGGTGCATTCCTAGTGCCTCATGGAAATCGCTTGGGCTCAATGTTTTCCAGGGATATGCATTCAGCACCTCTGAGACTGCCTGTTCTATGTGATCAAGGTTTGTCTCTGGTTCATAGGTGTCTGTCACCCTGTTGATGCACATCTTTGCCAGCGCGTCATCATCGACTGAAGGGTCGTGTTTGTAATGGTGCAGGCCGAGTGAGTCGACGAGTCCGTGCGCCATCGCTGCTCCTGTCGTCGTGAATGACTGCACTGCTCCTGATTCCATCAGGTCTGTTATCACAAGTCCCATCTGCGCTATCGTCATCGCTCCGCTCATGGTCATGAATACTGTGCAGTCCTTGTCATCTATCATTGTCTTCAATGTCTCTGCTCCATCTGCGACCTTTGCTGATAGGCCTCCGTATCTTGGCAGCTCTGCGAGGAATGCCTTGACATCTTGTTGTCTTCCCTCCAGTCTTGCATCGAGGATATGGGCCAATAATGGCATCGCGTATCTTGGGTCTGTGAATAATGCGTCTGGGAAGAATCCGTCTTGCACCTGTCCGGGTCTTGCCTTTCCTTGGTTGTTGATGAACCATGCCCTGTCTGGCAGCGTATGTATTGCGTCTTCATGCCTCTCTGAGTAGTCTCCTACGACCAGTACCTGTCTGTCCTTGGTCTTGGCATAGTCTTCAGGGAACAATAGTCTTGTGAAGTATCCTTTCTCTACGAGCTGGCATACCAGCTGGCCCAGCGGCGTGGAGAGTTTGCCTTCGTAGACAAGCGCGGTCTTTCCTGCATTCTCTGTGAGTGATTCTGCCATCTCTCCCAGCATCCTTGCTCCGAATGAGCTTTTGGACATTGCGCTGACTATGTCGTCTACTGTGTTGCACCTTCTCAGGTCTATCGGTGTTAGTGGTTTTAGTTTCATGCGGCCGGGGGAGTTTTGAGGGGTTTTTTATTGTTTGTTTTGTTTAAGAAGTAAGCCTGATCCTATCCCTGTCAGGAAGTGCCTGTTTCAATTACCTTTATAAATTAGTTAGTGTCATATATCCCTTTATGGCTTTAAAACCTATAAAAGGGATGACCCTCAGGGAGGCTGTGTTCTATCTTGAGGTCACCCTGAAGAAGCTTGCCTATCGTGAGATACTTCTTGATATGTGGAAATGTGAGGACAAGAAGAAGAATCCTGCTGCCAAGAAGAAGATCAGCTGTTGCAAGGAAGATATCAAGGAGCTTGACAAGCGGAAGGAAGATATCAAGGAGCATATCATCCTTCTCTGCGGCCAGAAGGCCAAGAAATGATACAGGAATGATATAAAACTCCAGAGAAAGGTTTTTATTTCTCAAACACCTAAAATGATCCATGAAGCTGGAGAGATTGTTGAAACCCGTAGTAGTTGTTGGGTTCGCTCTTGGTCTAGGCGGCCTTGTCGCGTTATACGCCGGAAGGACTGTCGCTGAGGTCAACAGGACTTTCAAGAGCTCTCGCGGTGCGGGTATCATCTATCAGTCACGCATCATGTCTGGCAGGATAGGTACCTGCGACTATGAGGTCACCAGGAAGGTCGTTGTCCTTCCTCCGCCCAGCATAAGTACTGGTGAGTTCTATGAGTTTGATACTGCCTGCGGTCCTGAAGGCCGGAAGAAGAAGTCTGTATACTTCGGCACCCAGGAGCAGATCCAGGGCTATGTCAGGGAGTTCCTTGAGAGATATCATTGAAGTGAAGCGATCAATCTCTTGACCCCTTCCATATCCTCTGTCTCTGTGAACGCTTTTCTCAGCTCGCTCGCCCCTTTGAGTTTAGCGCACATCCACATCATGTGTTGTTTTATCTCTGGGAATTTCTTCCTCTTCTGTACTTGATCATATAACTCTAAGAAATCTGTGAATGCTTTCCTTCTCTCTTCGAAAGTAGGCAGGTATCCCGGCTCGTTGCATTCCCTGAATATGAACGGGTAGCCCATCGCCCATCTTCCTATCATCACTGCGTCGCATCCTGTCTTCTGCATCATCATCCTTGCGAGTGTCCCGTCTTTTACGTCTCCGTTGCCTATGACCGGTATGTTGACTGCTTCCTTCACTTTCTTTATCAGTGTCCAGTCTGCCTTTCCCATGTACTGTTGTTTCCTTGTCCTTGCGTGCAGGCATACTGCTGCTGCTCCTGCGTCTTCTATCATCTTCGCTACCTCGACGCAGTTTATTGAATCGTTGTCCCAGCCTGAACGGATCTTTGCAGTCACCGGCAGTTTTGTAGCTGATGCCACTTTGTTGACTATGTCTGGTATCTTGTCCGGGTGTTTCATCATGTATGCTCCCATCTTCTGTCCGAGCACGTCTCCGTCCGGACACCCGAAGTTTATGTCTATCAGGTCGCAGTGCGGCTCTATCAGCTCTACGCTCTGAGCCATGATTGCAGGATCGTTCCCAATTATCTGTATGGCCAACGGCCTCTCTTCCTCTATGAAATCTATCTGGTGCTCGACATCTCCTTTCACCAGCCCTAGCGAATGTATCATCGGCGTGTAGACGAGTCCTGCTCCCTGCTGCTTGCACATCAGCCTGAAGGTGACACAGTTTACTCCGAGCATCGCGGCTAGGAAGAATGGGTTCTTGAGTTGTAGGTTGCCTATCGATACCATCATCACTTCGAGAACATCTTATGCAGTGCATCCAGTGTATACAGTATTATCGCCTGTGTCTGGTTCTGGTTGGGTCTGTAGAGGTCTTTCTTGACATGCACTGACCCTATCCTTACATTGTTGACGAGGTGCACCTGGTTCATCAGTCCTGGGTCGAAGCTCACATCATGCTCGTTCAGTTTTGCGATCAGTTTTCCCAATCCTACTCCCGGGTTTGTCTCGAGTATGTCATTGCCTGTCACTTCGAAATACTTCCTGTGCAATGCCGTCTCAAGTATCCTTCCACAGAGTATCACAGCAGACCTGTAACAGCTGTTGTTGTAGCATCGTTCCAGCTCATTCACGTCTTCGACTATGTGGCCTGCTATCTCCACTGGCAGGAATGGCAGTTTTATCTCTGGTATGTCTGTCACTTCGAGCTCTGCTGATCCGGTGTCTATCTGTACGTGGACCTTCTCAGGTTTCTGCTCGACCACGCTCTCAATCTCTTCCTTCTCGGCCTTTTCCTGTTGAGCCTTCTCTGCTGCGTGGAACTCTTCCAGCTCTTGCCTTATGAACTCGTCCTGTTCCAGCGGCTTCAGCATCCTCTCTATCTGCTCGATTATAGGTATTGACCTTACAGGGTC
>DUGW01000224.1 GCA_013331125.1 Candidatus Woesearchaeota archaeon
CTGGCAGTGAATGCGCTTCCTGCTCCTCCAGAATATCCTCCACCGCCGGCGCCAGCGACTGGAGTTCCTCCGCCACCACCGCCAAATCCACCATCTCCTGATTGGCTGGTGAATGATGTTGCTTTTGCGCCTCCTGTTAAGCCGTTAGAATAGGACAAGCCTCCCGTACCTGCACTTCCAGGAGCACCCCCGCCACTTACTCCATCTCCAGAGTATCCAGCGCCAGAAGCTGCTGAATATGTATACAATGTGGTTGTGGTTCCACCTAAACCACCTGAACCACCTGCTCCTCCTCTATATGAAGAGCCCCCTGTATTTGTAGTCACTGCACCCTGTCCATACTGTGTGGCGCCTGTCAGATATCCCGAATATGCTCCTGATGCGCCTCCGCCTCCTGCTACGATTAAGGGATTGCTATTATAGACAACAAAAGATCCTCCGCCGCCACCTGGACCGTTATAGCTTGCGCCTGTAGCATCTCCACCTTTTTGGCCTACTGCGACATAGAGTGTTTCTGTCGAAGTGAGGGAGAACTCTCCGCTCATATAAGCACCCTTACCAGTTGTCGCAGTCCCTGAATATGTTCCTGCACCAGACGCTGCACCCCAGGCTTCAATCTTATAAGTTCCTGTCGCAGGGACTGACCATTCCTGTATTCCTGCAGTATTGATTGTGACATCTCCATCTAAAGTAGTTCCCGAATAAGCACTGGTGCAAGCCGCTTGTAAGGGGCCTGTTCTTCCTGTCTGTCCGCAGTTTGTGAAGTTATAGACAATTGTAGACGGATCCTTCGCCACCACATACCCATCTGCATTAGACTTCACCCATGCTGATATTGCTATCCCTGTCTGTAGGTTCAGGCTGTCGCTGTGTGAAACATTTATGTAATCCCCATCTCCGTCAAAAGCGTAACCAGACCCTTGTTTTCCTGTTGTCAGGCTGACGTCTCCGTACAGCACGCCATCGTTGTTGTTCGGTGTTGAGTCCTCTGCATTCCCCTCAAACTGCCATATCGCTGCTGTCCCTATCGGCGTGTGCCTGTTAGGCAGTCCCTCGAATGGCATGTTGATGTTTGCCATCGACTGTCCGTCCACATACCAGTTCGTGATGTTCTTTATGTTTGATTTTACTGTGCTGTCATAGTCCCATGTGGCTGTTATGTTGGCATTTGACAGGTTGCCTGCAGGCTCGCTGTCCAGGGTTGCATCCATGGCAGATATCTTTTTCACTACCAATGGCCTGCTGCAGCCTGTCTGCCCATCCTCGTTCCCGTCGTTCGGTGTGATGCATGCCATCCATTCTTCATCTGATAGTGTCTCGAGGTGGTGTATCTGGTCAGTTTTGTTCTCATAGAGCATCTCCACCTGTTCCGGAGTAAGTTCCCTGTTGTATATCCGTACACTGTCGATGGAAGCATTTGTGCCTACTCCCTCCTTGTCATCATATCCTATCAATAAAGAGGAATCTGTGTTTTCCATCGCTACGTATGAGCCGGCTGACATATGGGTGCTATCGACTCTTTCAGCATTGATGTAGAGGGCTATCCCGAAAGGGTCTCCTGTCCCATCATAGGTGGCCACGACATGTGTCCATTTTCCTAGGTAAGGTGTAAATGCCGAATCATCAAGCGCACCTAGGTATGCTACGCCTCCGCTTGCATCAACAAGCACAACCATCAGCCGATTAGAGTCATCAAGCTGAAGCTTGTATTCACAGAGCGCAGCATTATCACATTTTGAGGCGATGACCAATTTGTCATTCTCTTCAGGCAACACCCATGCCTCGATGCTGAAGGGGTAGTCTGTGTATGAGTTCCCGAAGCTGAGCTCATCACTGTCAGATATGTTGATGTAATCGTTGAAAGGGGAATCCCGGAACGTGTATGCACCCTCTCCATCATATCCCCCTGTCCTGTTCCACGTGGCATTCACGCTGCTTACTGCGTGGTTGCTGTTGTTCGAGTAGTCCTTGACATCTGTATGCGCTGACAGCCCATCCTCAAACAGCTCTCTTGCCTCTTTTGCTGACAATGATTTGTTGAGTATTATCAGCTCATCTATCGTGAAGTCGCCATCTAGGTTGTCTGGAGACTGACCTATCACCAGATCATCAGAATTGGATATTGTTGTGTAGGTTATGGCTCTTGATCCTACAGGTTCTCCATTTAGGTACCTTACATTATGGGATCCGTTATAGGTTATCATATAGTGGCGGAATCCTGTCTGATTGGCAGAGTTCAAACCCCACCAGTCATTCACATTGTCCCTTATGAATTGCATGGATCCGCCAGAACTACCTCTGTAGAATCCCCATCCCTGACCTACGGTTTTCCAGTTTCCTTTGTCAAGTACTCCCGGATAGCTACCATCCTCTGCTGATGAGTGCTTGTACCAGAATCCTATAGTGAAGTCGCCATTGAGGTTCAGGTCTGAGGTGGAAGTGATGTTCACTCTCTCGTCTGTTCCGTCAAACAGGAAGCCTCCTCCGACTTTTCCACTCGTATTTACGGCTCCATTCGTCACAACTCCATCATTTCCATGACCGGTGGCATCTGTCGCATCCCCTTCGAACCACCATGCTCCTACTGTACGCTCCTCATCTATCACACTGTGCCTGTTCGGCAGTCCCTCGAATGGCATGTTCAGAGCAGTGATTGATTCCCCATCCACGAACCAGTTTGTGACATTGTAGATGTTGCTCTCATCTGTGAAATTTGTGCTCCAGCTTACCGAAAGGTCCTCGTTGCTGTAATTCGTCCCTGAAGAGCTTGTAAGCGTAGCCTCAGTGACCCCTCCCTCAAGTATGGTCATCGGTGCCGAACAGTTCTGGGCACCATCTTGGTTTCCATCATTCGGTGTTACGCATGTTACCCATTCTTCTCCTGTCCTTGTCTCTAAGTGGTGTATCTTATCCAATTCTCCTTCGTATAGTGTTTTTATCTGTTCATCTGTGAGTACTCTGTCGTACATTCTTACTTCATCTATTGACCCATTGAAGTATCTGGATGCTTCTGATGGGCACGTGCTGTCATATGAGCATTTTCCTATGGTGATTTTTGTTGTTG
This sequence comes from Candidatus Woesearchaeota archaeon, assembly GCA_013331125.1. Next base: position 3,065 of record DUGW01000224.1, read on the forward strand.
TGTCAGTCATTATTCCTGTTTTTGCCGTGCTTGAGACATATTCTCCGTTTATGTATAGTTTTGTGTGTGTTGGTGTCTCGACTGCTGCTATGTGTTGCCAGGTATTTAGTGAGAGTACTGTGCCTGAGTATACGTTCCTTACTGTTGTTGGTCCTGCCCATGCTGCGAAGAACACCTGTGCCGGTGATCCTGTTAATCCGAACCACCATTCGTTGCCTGTTGCGCCTCTTTTGCTCAGTACCAGTTTTGGGTTTGTGTTCGAGAATGATGTCGGGTATACCCATGCAGATAGTGTTGTAGCACCTTCGGAATAGAACGCGTCAGGGACCTGTATATAATCATTTGTTCCATCAAACTTGTATGCTCCGAACCCGTCGTATCCTCCTCCTGGCTGGAATTGAGCCCCACTTATCATTCCATGGTTTGAATTGTTTGTGTAGTCTTTTGAATAGTTGCCCCACATCACCTGTCTGATCTCTTCTGCAGAGAGCGCTCTGTCGAACACGTGTACCTCATCTATGTCTCCTGTCCAGTATTCTGAATAGCTTGGATTTCTTCCTATTGTGAAATAATTCACGCTCGCTTCATAACCGGTGGCTTGAGAACCCGATTGTAGTGTTCCGTTGATATAGAATGTTGTTGATGGATTCCCGAATACCACACACAAATGTTGCCATGCATTTTGGTTGTACGCAACCCCTGTGTTCCAGTAATTTGTTCCATATGCTATATACCAATTACCATTATAGGTGGTTAACATCCAGTCATAGGCGCCATTATCAGTGCTTAACAATGCTTTATATGCTGCTATTGGCGCAAATGTTGGTCTTGCCCATGCGCACATCGTCGCTTCATTTGCGCTTGAAGTCTGATTTACGTATAAGTTGGTTAAGATATAATCGTTTCCGTCAAAATAGTATCCTTGGTTAGAGACTCCTGCCATCGAAGTTGCTCCATACACCGTACCATCATTATTGCCGGTCTCGTCCTCTGCGTCTCCATCCAGATACCATGCTCCCACTTCATCTGTCACAGGTTTTCTGAAAGTGACGTTTTTCCAGTCTTCAAACGGCATATACGTGGCCATTATCGACTCTCCGTCAGCATACCAAGTTGTCAGGTTGTATGTGTATCCTCCTAGCTCATCCTCTGATGTTGATACTGCTGTGAGGTTTTCATTGGAATAATTGCCAAGTGAAGAGCTCTCTATCCTGACTCCAATTGATGTAGGTGCGGCTGTTGGCTGTGACACCCCGCTTGTTCCGCAGCATATCTTGTAATCATAAGGGTCTGTGTAGCAGTCTCCTACATGCAGGTTTGTGTATGTGCTCCCACTCTCTGTGACTGATACCGATGCCATGCATGTGTCATATCCCGACAGCTCGCAATTTGCCGTATCGACCCAGGAGCAGGTCACATCGTAATCTCCTGAGGTGTTCAGGCACACAGAGTGTTGATAATTTGACAGGGTGCCGTTCTCCACATGCGCATTAGACAAATTTGACAGTTTGATTATCTCCAGGGAGTTTGATCCTGAGCAGTTTGCGTCCAGAGCCTGTCCACTTATCTCATGGCAGCACACGCTATAGCCATAATCGCTCTGGTTCCTAAGCTCTGCGTGTGAGTTGAATGTCTTGTTCATGTGGAAGACATCTGTATATGAGCAGCTAGTTGTGACCTCGCAGTATAGTTTGCTTACATAGTTGTATGCTGTGGCGTTCGCCCCTCCATACTCAAAGAATAGCACGTGTTCTCCCACGCTCAGTTCTTTATTAGTCAGATAACCCGTATCAGTGCAGGTATAGTCTTTGACCCTGAGACTTTTTCCTTCCACTGAATCATTCAGTGACAGACCCGTATAATTATACTCAGTACCATTGGAATCGATCAGTATCAGTTCTGACACCAAAGAGGTATTCCCACACATCAATGAAAGGAACTCCAGGTCGTCTGTCGTATTCATAGAATCTGAAAGGAATTCTGACCATGTTGTCCCGTTGATAGGTGATATTGTCAGGTTTGCCGTCCCTGTAGTGTTGAACATGACTGTCCAGTTCCCTCCCAATGGAGGATAGCTATGCAGGTTCAGGACCTCTATGCTCTCCCCTCCTCCTGTGCCTTCAAGCCCTGTCACCCTATAATATATAGTGCCGTTCTTATCAACTACCGTAACCGACACATTGTTTACGCTCTGCCCTACTCCCAGCTGGTACATCCCTTCGCATCCCTTATGCACTCCTGCCAGTGAGGTTGCGTTCGGGCACAGGTATACGCTTCCTTTCCCTGTTGATGGGATGTAGAGTGTCTTTACCGCGGATATATACGTTGGCCAGTCATCCATGTGTATCACTGCCTTTTTCTCGACAGGATCGCTCTCTGCCACCAATCCGGTCAGATCGACTTCGCCGTTTGCGTTCTCGAAGAATATCTCGAATTCTGCGACCATCTCGCCGTTGTCTTCCTCAACAAGGACCTCTTGCGGCTCTGTCTGTGCCTCTAAAGTCAGGTCTATTGATTCGTTCTTTGCCAGTTTTATTGTGATGTTTGACCCGACTCCTATCACTCTTGCAGGCAATACGAGTCTCTTGTCGTATCCTGTGACATAGTCATAGTTCATCTTTGTCTTTGTGTCTACGTAGAATCTGTCGCTTCCCTGGTCTAGGCCTTTTATTGTGAAATTGTAGGACTGCCAGTCTTTCATGTTTGTTGACAGCCTGCTTACCACATTCCCGCTTGCTGCATCGATCAGGACTATCTCTTTCCTGTTCTGTGCCCTTGCATAGATGCTTACCGTATCATTTGTCTTGAGTGCCTCTTCGAACTCAACATATAGCATTCCTTCTCTGACGGTTGTGAAGTTGCCTTCCAGCCTGCTCAGCTCGGCTGTTATGTTCATCTTGACATCTTTTACTTCCTTCTCTGCATAGGAAAGGTTCACCTGTCTTGACTCATTGTACGGTTCTGCAATCTCCATCTCGTATGTCTGGTTTGAGAGATGCGGCACTGTCCACCATATCCTGTCCACAAAGCCGTCTCCCTGCAGGTCTACATACTCATCTACTTCTGCTCTCTGCCGCACTCCATCATCCAAAGAGTACAGTTTTACCCAGCTCTCTGGAACATCTCCTACCCTAGTGGTTGTCTTCACATTCTCGTAATGCAGGTCGCTGTATACGACTATCTGTTTTATCCTTCCTGTTATCCAGCTCTCTGCGTTCTGTGGCCCTGGTGTTGTATAAGTCACCTGATATACCTTGGGTGCAGAGGTCACGTTTGCTGTTATGTTCAGGATGATGTAATCATACTCTCCTTCGGGCCCGCTCACAGGCTCTCCTGTGATGTCTGCTATCAGCTCTTCTACTTCTGTTATGTTTGCCTGTGGCAGTTCAAGTGCCTGCATTATCTCGAACCCGACCTCTCCACTCACCGATGTCGTCCCGTTGAGTGTGCACTGCATATGCCAGCTGTGTGCTCCCTCCGAAAGCCCGCTCAAGGTGAATATGTTCATGCCTGTCGCTGGGTATTGGCTGTCTTTGAACTGTGAGTCCACATACAGTTCGCACAGGTCATAGCCCTGGCTCGTATTGTATGCGAACAATACCGGGTTTTCGTACAGCCCCACAGGGTTCGGGCTCAGGAGTCTGATGCCCTCTTCCCCATAGGTTGCCATACCTGTGTATCCCAACCAAGAGCCCAACCAGCGCAGCAGCCTTGTCAGAAGACCGGGCCTCTGGTCATCGAAACCAGGGCCAGCCACTGAGAAACCGGTTATTGCGGGTGTCGGTTCATCAAGGCTGCCGCTGCTTTGTTGAGTCTGGTCAGAAATATTTGTGTGAATATCATCCTGTGATCCTGCTTTTCTTATCTTGTATCTCTCGTTTTCTACCTCTCTCCACCTTCCTCTTCCTGTCTCCTTTTCTTCTGTCATCTCTTGCCATATCTCTTCTGCCTCTGTCCCTTCTTCTTCCAGCTCTTTGACCTCTATGTTCTCTGCCTGCGATGGCAGCTGTACGACCACTGCCACCGCTCCGCTCTCGTTTACCAGCAGTCTTCTGCTCCAGTTGACTGGTTTGAGTATCTCTGCCTCTCCCTGTACCAGTATGTCTGTCTCATTACCCAGCGCACTCACATTGACCCCTAGTGTGATGTTTGATGTCAGGTTGGCCGTTATGTTGGCAGTCAGGTTGGCTGTCGTGTTAGCTGTTATGTTGGTCGTGAGGTTTAGTGTCAGATTTGTTGTAAGATTTAGTGATATGTTGGAAGTCATGTTGACTGTTAGGTTTGCTGTGATGTTCACAGGCATCTCTGTGATGTTGGTCTCTATCACCGGTTCTTCCGGCTCAGGCTGTTCTGTCTGATCATTCTCTGTCTCATTGACCGCAGCCTCTTCCTGTTCTGTCTCATTCTCCTGCATCGCAGCCAGTAGCTCTTCTGTCTCTGGTGTGAGGTCTTCTGTCTGCATATCGAGGATTATCTGCTCTGCTGCATCGCCTTCTGCACTCCCAACATCTTCTATTGCTGCGCCAGATATCACATCTACGCCACTTTCTGCGCTTTGATTCAGCACTGCATAGCCTGTCGGCCCGAACCTTACAAACAACAGTCCAAGCATGATTGCCACGATCAGCACGAAGAATCCTAGTCCTAGTGGTTTCTGGATTGTATGTCTTGTCGGTACAGGTGCGGTTACTGCTGCCTGTGGCATCTTTTTCTCTGTTTTCTTCTCTACAGGTCTCTCTGGAGACTCGATGCTGATGGTTTCCTGCCTGATCCTCTGTGTCTCAAGCTCTAGGTTAAGCCTGTCAAGTTCCTCTTGCAGCTTGCTGACTCTATCTACTTGCATCTAGTCTCCTCTTTTCGCCCAAAGATTTTTTCAATGATTTTTGCGGGTTCTCTTTCTCGGTGTCTTTTCCAGAATTCTTTCTTGCAGGTATTGTTGCGGATGTTGTATTGCTGCCTAGCTTCTTCTTTCCCCGATTGTAGCACGTCCATATTGTCCTGTCATCTCTGTTGAGAAGCGCTGCTATCTCATGGTATGTCTTGCCTTCATTGTCTTTCAGAAATACTGATACTGCTTCTAATGGTGCCAGGGTCCTGTCGCGGAATATTGTTACAGGTACGACTACTGTTCTTTCTTCTACAGATTCCTCTTTTAGACTCTTTTTTTCTGTATTACTGATAGTACCGACACCCGAAGTCCATGTAGTCTCCGAACCACCCTGACTCACACTGCAGAATGAAAATAAAAACAACAAAAAACCCAATACCTACAATGTAAGTAAATACCACTAAACAATTTTGTCGGTCGTTTTGAACCAACACCCGCAAAATACTTACAATGTAAGTATACCCCTATTTAAATCTTACGGAATTTCAGAAAAAGAATCAATCCTCACATTGTAAGTAAGCACCAATATAAAAGCATTCTTGACCACTAATTAGGGAAGAACAGGAAAATCAAAAAACAAGGGATCAAAAGAAACATCACTTACAATGTAAGTAAATATAACAAGCCCAAAAAATAGGAATACAAACAAGAAAACAAGGACAGAAAAGAAAAAAGTCGATTGTGAAAAAACAAAGCTCAACACCGCCAGCAACCCGAAAAAAGCCAAATCACAGAAAAGTTTATATACTAATTCAGACAAGACAAAATACCAATTATATTATAGATATGGGAACCAGCTCTTTTCAAAGGGTGATGTTCCATAAAAGGAGGTCAAAAAAGATGGACATGCACAATGACATATCCAAACGGACTGTGCTAGTTCTATTGGTTCTGACTCTCGTCGTCTCTGTCGTCGGCACTTGGACTATTCTTTCTATGCCAACTACCGTATACAAAGAGTTCAGTACGGGTGGTCCGCAGGAAGGAAAAGTACATTTAGGGATTCAAGAACCAAGAACAGCAGCTGAGCCCGTACCTACAACAACTGAAGGTAGGGTAGGCATATATATAGCAAAGTAACCAAAAGGAGGTTAGTAAAGATGGATGAAATTTCAAATAAGACATTGGCAACATTACTTGTTGTCGCAATAGTTATCTCTTTGGCAGGGACATTCTTCGCCATGAGAGGTGTTTCGACTGTCACAAATTTTGTTTCAGGAGCTGCAACATCAACATCTGGACAGTCACAGGTCTACATCAACCAATCACTGTCAATAACTCTCAGGCAGGCATTGGTCGATTTCGGCGCTGGATACAGGAACCTGACAAACTTAGGAACTCCTTCAGCTGAATGTAACCTGACATCAAGCGCTCCAAAACCTTCATGCTGGACAACAGCAGGATCACCATATGCGCCTCTGGATTTCAGGCTTGAGAATGATGGTAACGTCTTCGCGACAGTGACTACAAACAGCTCCTCCGGAACTGATTTCTTCACTGGCTGTGATTTGTCTCAATCAATCACCGCAGGTGACGCTAGCTTGGAGTTCGCTGGAGAACAGGCTGCAGAAAGCGGATGTACAGGAACACTACAGACTGCTAACACGACATATAACAACGCCTACCAGTCTCTGTGTACCAACCTGTCACCATCCGATTTGACTGATGAGATCAACATCTCCATCACTTTGAGGGTGCCAGCAGGACCAGCAGGAAACTGCTCTAAGGCGGTTTCATTCTTAGCAGCACTCGGAGAGTAAATCTCTGAAAAATTTTTTCCTTTTTTGAAGATGAAATCTTCTATTCTTCTTATTTTATCGCTTGTATTAGCTTCAGCTTCTGTCTATGGTCTTGGGATAACAGGAGCTCTGAAGACTTCCGAGACATATGTTCCTAGCGCAGAAGTCCCCTTCAGTTATACAATCACAGCGAACAAGGAGCATGCTATTGGGTACTCAATGTTTGCTCATTTAGACGCAGACCTGAAGAAAAACGTCTTCTTTGATCAAAAAAGATTCGAACAGGTACCTGCCGGCAACAGTTTCAAGATGAGTGGAGTGATAAGACTCCCAGAATCTCTTGATCCTCCAGGCTGGCACGAGGTGCAGATATGCGTCGAAGAAGACTGTCCCACGCCAGNNAAGGCTGTTGTCTGTGGAAGGAAGCTCTTCTATGTCCTTTACCCAGGAAAGTATCCTGTCCTGAACTTCATGGTTAATAATATCAAGGAGAATCAACCTCTAAAACTCGAGGCGACCATTAAGAATGATGGCAAAGACAATATAGAGAAAGCGACCGGTAAAGTCCACATATATAACTTTGAAGAAAAGATTATAGGGACTGTAGACTTTGAACCGCAACCCATCCCTTCAGAAGAATCTGCATCCTTCTCTGCAGAATTTGATACTATTGGTGTCTCGCCAGGAAATTATTCCGCTGAGGCTGTCTTCGATGTTGATGGTAAGGAGCTTAAGGATAAGAAAACATTCCGGATTGGGACTCTTAATGTGATGATTCTAGGTCATGATGCTGAACTGAAGAAAGGCGGCATCAAGCCCTTTAAGGTGACTGTACAATCAGATTGGGGCGACCCTCTGAAAGTTGAAGCTGATGTGACATTAAAAGATGATGGTGCTACAGTGATCAAAGGTAAGACTGTTACCGGCATTCTGGAACCTTGGAAGACCCTTGATCTTGAGGCTTTCATCGACACCTCTAATCTTGAGGAAAAAGAATATGATACAGAGATTGTTGCGTACTATGCTGAAAAGACAAGCACATTCTCGGGAAAAATTAAGGTTCTCCTGGATAGTTCTATTGAACCTGCTGAAGAGACTCCAGAGAAGGATTCTGGGTCTTTGACCTTGACTTTGAGTCTTATAGCTGTGGTCTTGGTACTGACTATCATAAATATTATTTTGGCTATCCGCAGAAAAAAGAAGTGAGTCTATTAAGAGGAATACGGGGGAGATAACATGAAAAAGGCAAAGAAAACACTGAGTCTTAAGACCGCTATCTTATTGGTACTTTTGATTTTTTTTATCGGAGTGAGTATATCGACATGGTATTACTCGATATTCAAAGTGGTTCTTGTCAAGACATTTGACCTGGAAGTGAAGGTCTCTGAGAGTCATCTGGTCGGATTTAATGTTGATCCGACATTACATTACGGCAAGGTTCCTTCTATAGGTGGTATAGCCGAGAAGAAGATAATGCTTAAGAATGATTTTGACTTTCCTGTCAGGGTACGCCTAAGAGCTAAAGGAGAAGCTACCGAATTCTTCCAGCTTGAAGACAATGATTTCATTCTTGAACCTGGCACGACAAGGGGTTTGAACTCTTATATGGAGATACCTCCAGGCACTGCTGAAGGAATCTACGTGGGCGAAGCGAAGATCACCTACCTGCGGGTTTAAGGCCGTGATCTGAGATTACGAGAAATTCTTAGTTTTGTATTTACCCTGCCTACTCGCACCTCAACGCCCAAGAAAAACCTGGTTTTCTGGGCCCCAGTACGAGTTTCACTCGTATCTGAGCGCATCCACCGGCTTCAGCTTGCTTGCCTGTATCGCCGGCAGTGTGCCTGCCAATGCTCCG
>DUGW01000227.1 GCA_013331125.1 Candidatus Woesearchaeota archaeon
GCGACTGCCTCCTAAGCAGTAGGTCGGGGGTTCGAATCCCCTCAGCTGCGTTTTTTTATCTTAAAGAGCACAAAAAAGATGGTCACACTCACACATATTTCTGAAGGACTGAGGATGTTCAGACGCAGACTGAGGATCAGACGAGAGGGGTTCCCGAGATACAAAGGGAATGCAGAGGAGATATGCCAGCAGATACTCAAGAGATGCTGGAACGGAAGATACCTCCAGACAAGTGCAGGACATTTCTGCGGATTCTACGCGAGAGATTTCGGATGGTGCGCAAGATACCTCCTCGAACTGGGCATGAAGAAAGAGATGATAAAGACACTCGACTATGCCCTGAGCAGGTATGAGAAGACAGGGATAAAGACAGCGATAACACCGAAAGGCAAGCCGTTTGATTTCCCTAATTATTACTGCATAGATGCAGTGGCTTTCATCTTCCATGCGCTTAGGCTTGTGGGGGATCACAGACTGATGGCAAAGTATAAGAAATTCCTCCAGGAAGAGGTAAACAGACTGGAAAAAGAAGCCATCGAACCAGAGACAGGGATGGTGAGGAAAGACAGATACTTCTCAGCGATGAAAGACCACGCACTACGCCGCAGTTCGTGCTATGACAATGTGATGGTCGCGTGGCTCAGTGAGGAGATTGACAAAATCGGCGGTCTTGAGAACCCTCTCCGCAGACATGATGTGAAGAGAAAGATAAAGCATTTCCTGTGGACAGGAAGATACTTCAAGAACGACATGAGCCCGGACATGACAGTCACAGGAGACTCAAACATATTCCCCTTCTGGACAGAGGTGTTCACAGACAAGAAGATGGTCAAGTCAGCGATCGAAGAGATGCAGAAGGCAAAACTCGATGAACCCATGCCGCTTAAGTACGTGCACACACCACTTAAGGAACACAGGATGATACTGGTAGAGGCATTCGTCAAAGACTGGGAACAGGACACAGTATGGCCGCAGATGGGGATGGTATACATCGACCTCCTATCAGAGATGGACAGGAAAAAGGCAAAGGAAGAGCTGGCAAAATACACAAAGACAATAGAGAAAAATGGCAATTACCTGGAGGTCTTCAGGGCAGACGGAAGACCGTTCACAACTAAATTCTACACATGCGATGACTCATTGTCATGGGCAAGCATGTACCTGTCACTCAGGAAGCGGCTGAAGGCTTGAGAAGGCCAAAGACTGCAGATAGTTGATTTATAGGCTTTAGGCAGCGAATCGTGATTATTTCATGGTGATAAATAACACCACACTATTATAAATACCTGACAGACCATACATATAGCCAGGAAGTCAAAAATCCCGCCGCGAGCGTGAAGAAAATTCTGCGGCAGGGAAGAGATAGACAGGATAGCGACAGCCAGGTCGCAAACATAAGATCAATCGGAGGAGGATAATATGACAAAGATAGCGCCAGCGCTGATGTTCAAACACATCGCATCAAAGAAGCCGACATACGCATCACCAGAAGAGGTGATGGAAGCACATGGAAAAGAGACATGGGCAGACGTCAAGTATGACGGATACAGGGTACAGGTCCACAAGAGCGAGGGAGGAAATGTCAGGATATTCACAAACAACGGCAACCAGCTGAACTACCAATGCTACCCTGACGTGATGGAGATAGTGGCGAGGCTTCCAGAGTGCATAATCGAAGCAGAACTCATCGCACCAGGAGCGACACACAAAGAACAGTACGAGAACACAAAAAGAAGGTTCAGGAACCCAGGGATAAAACAGGAGACAGTCGACAGCTACCTCGCAAGCGGGATAGTGAAAGAACTGCCACTGAGCCTCAAGGTATTCGACACGCTGAGATGGGGAAGGAAGACAGTGATGAGAGAATCACTGAGGTCAAGAAGACAATACACAGAGAGGCTCGACGGAAAAAGGATCTCACCGAGCGAGACACAGGTGGTGAGAAGCTCAGGAGAGCTCGAGGCACTCGTCAAAGAGACGATAAACGGCAATGGAGAAGGAAGGGTGTGCAAAGCACCATGGTCAACCTACCAGCCAGGGAGCAAGACAATCGACTGGGTCAAGTTNNTAGGGTTCTACAAGAGCGAAAACTTCGGAGAAGACCTGCCATTCACAGGAGTGCTATGCGCGACATACAACGAGAAGACAGGACTGTACGAGACGATAGGGAAGATAGGGACGACAAGAGAAGGGATAGCAGACGAGATACAGGGACTAGTACAGGGATACACGACAGATGTCAGGCCTGCAAACGTAGAATTCTCAGAGAGACTGCAGATGAAGACCTATGCGCAGCACGAACCGGCATGGTACATAGACCCAGAACACAGCGTCGTGCTAGAGGTGAAGGCGATGAACCTGAACAGGACAAAGAACTGGCAGACATGCGGACTTGAGAGCGCTGATGGAAGCGACGGAAAGGCATACTCGATGAGGATAGGGTTCGTGAACCAACTCAGGCATGACAAGGACCCAAGACAGGCCACGACGACACAGGCAGTGGCCAAACTGTACGAGCTGCAGGAGCTGACAGGCGGAAACGAAGGAGGTGATGAGTGATGAGAAAGAAGAAAGCGAATGACCTCGAAGCCAAAGTCCAAGAGAACAAAAACAGGATAATAACACTGCTCAAGAGCACAGAAAGGCCAGGGATAGACGGACTGATAGGCTGGCTGCAGGAGAGCGACTACTTCACAGCACCGGCAAGCACAAGACTCGACTACCACGGATGCCATGAAGGAGGACTGGCACAGCACTCACTCAACGTCTATGAGGTATTCGAGGAGAAGGCAAAGACCTACGGGCTGGATCTCAGGAAAGACGAGATAATAATAGCATCACTGCTGCACGACGCATGCAAGATAGACGTGTACCAGCCCAACACGCTCAAATCAGGCAACCTCAGCGAGAGCAAACCATACGTTATGAAAGACGACTTCCCGATGGGACACGGAGAGAAATCAGCATTCCTGGTCAGAAGATATATACAGATGACGATGAATGAGACGCTGCTGATAAGATGGCACATGGGAAACTTCGACGGAGAGTGGGAGAACTACCGCGAAAGGGTGGAGAATGCATGCCCAGCGATATACGCATTCCAACATTCAGACGACGAGGCGAGCAAGTACATGGACCACAAGGCAAGAAGACAATGAAACAAGGGCAGAAGCATCAGGAAGAACGCCTCGCTTTCCTGACCTTGCGCAGCATAGACCAGGCATCAATATCCATGATGATCGTGGCGAAGAATATCCTGAAAGCAAACATCTTGCTCTGGTTGAAATAGAAAAGACGGGCCATGTTCTTGACCTGATTCCAGTTCAGGAGAGAGTTGATCTTAAGGAAAGCCTCAAGGGTCTTCTCCTGCAACTCACCTGGAGAAAAATACTTAGGAGTGTAGTAGACCTTTAGATAATCAGGAAGGAAAGAGTTGAAAGAGTCACCATAATCAAGACCGTTCATCCACCAATCCTTCTTAACGCGCCCCTCGACATCAAGGTCCTGATAGGTACTCATGGTAGGATAAGGACGCAGCACTCCAAAATTCACCAGCGGGAACCTGGAATGCTTAAGGATCTGGATAGTCTTCTTAAGCGTCTTCGGAGTGTCAGTGTCAAGACCAGAGATCATCATGGCGCCAACACTTATACCGAGAGAATTAGCATACTCCACCGCCTCATTGAGACCCCTGTTATAGTTCTGATACTTCTTTATGTGTTTACGCGTCTCAGGATTGAAAGTCTCGACACCCACCATGAGACCCACACAACCAGACTCAGCAGCAGCCTCCATCAACTTCCTGTTGAACAATGCAGGGACTGTAGCCTGGGACCACCAGAAAAGATCGAGTCTCTTGAGCTTCCGAAAGAACCTGATTGCCTCTTCAGGATTGCCGAAAAGTTCATCATCAACAAACATGATCAGCTTCTCACGCCAATTCTTACGACGGAGAGACCTGATCTCCCTTATGACGGCATCAGGATCACGCCTACGGAACTTACCGAATATCTTCGACGAGGCGCAATAACTGCACATGTAAGGGCAACCCCTTGTGACTATGACAGTGTTAGGGACGATATACTTACGCATCTTCAGCAGATCACGACGAGGGACAGGCATATCCTTGATATCGACAGGCCCGGAGCTGAGGTATTCGGGCTTAAGCCTGCCTGTACAGAGATCACGGAGCATGGTCGGCCAGACAGCCTCTGCCTCACCGACAGCTATCGAGTCAGCATGGGCTTTAGCCTCATCAGGACAGAGAGTCACATGATAGCCGCCCATGATGACAGTCTTACCACGCTCCCTGAATGCGTCAGCAAGAGAGTAACACTTCCTGGCGATAAGGGTGGTTACAGAGAAGACGACAACGTCACAGTCCATATCGAGATCGACAGGCTCCACCTGCTCATCGATGATGGTGACATCGATATCAAGATCCTTCGGGACCATAGCAGCGAGAAAAGCATGACATATAGGAGGCTGAGTAATGCGACCAAAAAGACCCTTCCTATGGTTCTCCTCTTTCAAATTAACAAGATTAAGCCTTATCACTCCCATCTCTCACACCATCTCTCTTTCTCATCCGCTTCTGCAGGACCCTTGCGCAACTCAGAAAAGCATGAAGTGAAGAATATTTAAATCTTATGCCCAGGTCTTTCTCGAGCCTGGAACTGTCGACGATGATCGGGTATGAAAGGTAAGACACCGAGTTCTCAGATATCTTAAGTCCCGGCTTGACACGGAAAAGAAGCCAGAATGCACCATAGAGCAGAGAGTAGGGAAGATACAGAATCGGCTTCTTCATACTCTTAGAGATACGCTTGATAGTGGTCCATTCCCGCGGAGCCACATTGTAGACACCTGAAATCCTGCCGTCATCCAGGACACGGTCAAATACGACCATCAGATCATCCTCATGGATGAACTGGACAGGACAATCATGACCTATGATAGACATACCGAAAGGAGAAGAGAGGAAGGTCTGGACAGAACCTCCAGTGCGAGGAGTAGGACCTACAATAGTACAGATACGCAGCATCAACAGAGAAAGATCATCCCTCAGCCGGGGGCGTAGGCGGGCAATCTCCTTCTCCATCAACATCTTGTTGATACCATACTTCAAGGTGTCGGCGCGAAGAGGAGCGGTCTCCTTAAGGTAGAGCTTATTGCCCTTACGGGCACCATATGCAGAGACAGAACCAGCAAAGATGATACGCCTGACTGACTTGACCTGATCAGCAGCCTCAAGGATAGCGCGAGTGCCACCGATGTTGATGGCCCTGGGAAGCCGCTGGTCCTTTATCTCACCAAGGACAAATGCGAAATGGAAGACCTGGGATATATCATATTTTTTCAGAAGGGATATATGA
>DUGW01000170.1 GCA_013331125.1 Candidatus Woesearchaeota archaeon
ATAAAGAGGGAGTTCGTAGACTACGAACTGGCAGAGGCTGCAGAGCTGGAAGATGAAGAAGCTGATGATGAGCCTGAGAAAGATGAAAAGCCAGATGAGAAGAAAGAAGATACAGAACAATGATTTCTAGTAAGATCTGAGGAGCAAAGGCTTATATATCACCGTCCATGAGCGAGAGCCCCTCAAAATCATGTCAATAATGCAAATATGACGTTGGAGCAGAAACATGAAGACAACAGCATTGGTAATGGACCTTGAACTATCACCTGAAGAGGTAGAGAGAGCCCTGAGACGCGCAAAAGGCAAGGCAATAAAAGAGGCCAGAAAGAAGAAATGGAAGGCCTATATAGAGCTAGAAAAAGAGGCATATAGCCTCGATTCACAGATCATGAGATACAAGGCACAGGGTAATCATGAATACTGGAATAAGGCAGAAATGCTGGAAACAAGGCTTGAAACCATCAATCTGTTGAGTGAAGTATCAAGGCAGGACTCTGACAGGGCCATAACAAAGCTTGAGCAGATAGACGTAGAGTATGACAGTCACGAATTGGATTATGCAGGACTGGCACGCGAGGCTGACAAGAGAGGGATAGAGAGACGATTCATCGATGAGACCCTCCAGGAAAATGGGCACAAACGCACAACTATGGGGGAGATGCTGGTGGAGAACTTATACTCATTCGCTGTCGCGACAGCAGTAGGTGCCGGAGCAACAGCAGTCGTGCGGGCAGCAGGGACCTCATATGATAATGGGGTGGCTATGGCGATTGCGATACCTGTAGCAGATGCTTATGAATGCTACACAACGAAGAGTCTGTCAAAAGCTGTAAGGAATGATCCAGGATTCGCAGCAGGGCTGTTCTTCGGGAACCTCCTCGGAAACCTGTTGGCCAACATATTAAGGACAGGCTGAAAGCCTCATAATAACCCCCTAACCAGGTACTAAAATGCTGTTCAGTTAACTTTATATAAGACTTCTTTGCGCAATTGTGACGGAGCTTGGAACAGTAGGCCAAGCCATCATGATAGCATATACAAATCATATAAGGGAGAGAGAAATGATAAAAGGAAAATCAAAAGTCATGCAGGCATTGTTCATAGGAAGGACGATAGACGATGAAGTATTCGCAGCCATGGTCAGCAGCAGTGAGAACCAGGAGAGGTTCAGCATGGACAACGACGGAGATGTTGCCATGATAAGATGCTCAGGAGCCAAGGACTACACAGCAGCAGCCGCTTACAGCCAGAACGGCTGGAAGATGATGGTCATCGGAGACCAATACACAGACATGCTCGTCAACCTCCATGCAAACCGCAAGGAAGCAAGGGATGACACATCATTGTTCAGGCTATTATCTGGTTTCAAGGCGCATGATGACAACTACGCATTATGCGGAAAGATACTTGCCGGGCCTATCGGAGGAGAGGATACAGGGATAATAACTGCCGAGCTCGGCATAAAATCAGGCGCATTAGATTACCCGACATTCCTGGTGCAGATGAGACAGCAGGCCACAGCCGAAGGCATAGCACTATACGGAAGGAATGGATTCGTGCAGCCATCAGAAGGACCTGTAAAACTAGGGATAAGGAAAGCGAGAGGCGCAGACCAGGTGCTACAGTATATGGAATCAGTGATGCCACTGTCGAGCAGCATAGCAGTGATGCTAATGAAGTACCCTCACTATAACATAGAAGTCAGTATCAGGAACCGAGAGTGAAGAGATATAGAAAAAATTGAAATTATTTTATCTTCTTAATCTCTTGAGATGAGCCCTCTATAAAATTGCTGTGGTCTCTCGTGAGCAATTCTCCAATTTGAACAGATATGGCTGTCAAAGCAATCCGTGTATGCCCTTAAGAACTCTTTTTCAGCCGTGACACCTATCCTGAGAGAGTCATGCCCGACATATCGCGCAACATCACCTATGTTCAAGCGGTATCTCTTCCCTTTCTCTGTCTCGAAGACAAAACCTTCCTCTTCATCACGCCTCAACATCCCTTTGTGAGTCGCTATCCAGGCTTGTTCTCCATCACCACCGCCGACATCCAATGTCCCTTCAAGACCTTCATCAATCCCAGTGAGATCAATCACAGGGCCGACGAAGAATAGCATCACTTTATTCCCTTCCATAGTCAAATGATAAGTATATTTCATATCATCACCGTCGTTCGTTAATATAGAATCAATTATAAAACTATCGTCAATAGCTTTTTAAGTCATATTAATAAGAAGAATATAGAAAAAATTGAAATTATTTTATCGTTTCTTCCTTAAGCCGATCACTCCTCAGTCTTGAGGCCTTTCCTCTGCCTGATCTGGGTGACTATCTTGTTCTGCAGCTCACCAGGCAGGCGCTCAAAGGTCTGGTCAATCAGGGATGACTGGCCACGGCCGCCGGTAGCTGACCTCAGGTCATTGGAGAGACCGAACATCTCACCGACAGGCAGCTTACCCAGGACGACGACCATCTCGCCCTCCTGCTGCATGTCAAGCAGCTGGCCACGCTTGTTGTTGATCAGCTTAGATATCTCGCCCATGTACTGCTCAGGAGCCTCGAACCTCAAGGTCTGCTTAGGCTCGTAGATGACAGGACCTGCAGTCATCATGGCACCACGGATACCCTCCCTGATAGCAGGGTACATCTGCGCAGGACCACGGTGGATCGCGTCCTCGTGCAGCTTACAGTCCATAAGCCTGACCTTCACATTGACGCAAGGCTCGCGGGCCATAGGGCCGGAATTCATCACGTCCTCGAACATGTCAAGCAGAAGCTCCATGATCTCGTTGATCTGGACGATACCGCGGGTCTCGTCGATGAAGATGTTGCCGTTGAAGACCTCCTTGATCTTGGCAGCAGCCTTAGCATCATATCCAAGCTCGACAAACTTGTCCACAAGGGCCTGGTCCTTCTTCTTGATCCTGCCCTCAGGGATCTCATTCTTCTTGATGGCCTCAGCGACATTCGCCTCTATAGGCTCGACCTTGAAGTAGAGCTTGTTGTGCTTGTTAGGAGACTTACCCTCGACCTCTTCAGGCGACGCCTTGGTGATGGCCTCCCTGTAGACGACGATAGGCGGAGAGGTGGTGATCTGCACGCCCTTCTCCTTGATGATACGGTTCTCGATGACCTCCAGATGGAGCTCGCCCAT
>DUGW01000017.1 GCA_013331125.1 Candidatus Woesearchaeota archaeon
GTCACTGCTGTCGACGGTGCTGGCAATGAGGGTCCTGCAGGGGTCTCTAACACGATAACTGTCGACCCCACTGGTCAGTCCTGTGACCGCACTCCACCCAGGGTCTGGGTCGAGAAGTCTAATTACAGCTCTGATATCACGATTATGTGTGAAGACGACAAGTCTGGCTGTTCCTCTATGGACAGTTATTATGGCACCTCATACACTGAGCCTTGTGAGCCTTTCCAGTATTATCTCCCTCCTGTGACTGTGGGCCTTTTCCAGTCGACCATTGTCTGCTGGAACATAACAGACCTGGCAGGCAACCGTGCTGTCGGCGGGGAGACTGTGATACTCAACGGCTCGGCAGGTATCGAGGCTTTCACCTGTGATGGCGGCATTGACTCAGATGGTGATGGTTTCGGCGAGCGCTGCAATGCAGGCCCTGACTGCGATGACACTGACCCTTCTATCCAGATAGGTTGTCCTAACGGCTGCATCATGGATCTCGACGGTGATGGTTATGGTATCGGTTGCGATGCTGGTAATGACTGTAATGGCCGTGATGAGACCTTGACCACTGAATGTCCTAATGGTTGTATCTCAGATAATGACGGTGATGAATACGGTCTCGGCTGTATAAATGGCCCTGACTGTAAGGGTGATGATTCGACTCTCACGACCCAGTGTCCTAATGGCTGCCGTGATGACAATGATGGTGACCAGTATGGTCTTAACTGCCCTGCTGGTCTCGACTGCAATGGTGAGGACCTTAATCAGCGCGTGAGCTGTGACAATTACTGCATCCAGGACACTGATGGTGATGGTTACGGTATAGGCTGCAGCAATGGCCTTGACTGCAATGGTGCTGATCCTATGCAGACTGTTGGCTGCCTTAATGGCTGCACTTTCGACGAGGATGGTGATGAGTATGGTCTTGGCTGCCTGAATGGTCCTGACTGCAGCGGTCTCGATAGGCTTATGTTCACCGGCTGCCCTAATGGGTGTGAAGTCGACAATGATGGCGATGCTCATGGTTGGGGCTGTGATTATGGCGCTGACTGCGATGATACCAACACCAATGTGGATCTTGACTGCACTGCCACTACGAACTGCATCTATGACCATGATGGTGATGGTTTCGGTCTTGGCTGTGCCCAGGGTCCTGACTGTGATGATTTCAGCAAGGCGGTCACGAGTGTTGAATGTACTGAGAACTGCACCTATGATGCTGACTGCAACGGCCTTCCTGATTATTGGCAGGAGAAGTATTTCAACAACACTGTCTGTACTGATATCAATGTCTGTGGTCCTGATGCTGATCCTGATGGCGATGGGATGTCGAACATGGCTGAGTACCGCCGTGGTTCTGACCCGACTGTGAAGGATGAGGTTGAGGCTCCCCCTATTGTCGTCGAGGAGAAGAAAGAGGATGCTGATGAGGATGGTATGCCTGATGCCTGTGAGCTGAGGTATGGGCTGAATCCTCAGGACCCTTTTGATGCTGAACAGGACCCTGATGGTGACACACTTAACAACAAGTTTGAGTGCACTTTTGATGGTGGTGCCTGCGCAGGTAAATGGTTGAATCCTAAGAACGCAGATACGGATAATGATGGCTATGCTGATAATGTTGAGTTCGAGCTCAACTTCGATCCCTGCGATCCGGAGTCGCATCCGTCGAAGTCTAGGGTCTGGTTGATCCTGTTCATCCTGGGCCTCCTGATGGTCCTTGGCTCTGTCGGTTATCTTATCTACAAGAAATATTACATCCCTCTGGTCTCTCCGCCGGAAAGTCCGAAACCGGCCAAGCCTGTAGCTAAGCCTGGACCTGCGAAACCTGCTGAACCTCCCAAGCATGTGGTGCCTACGCATCTCGTCCACCATCCAATCCACAAGCCCAGGCCTAAGCCGACAGGTCCTCTCTTGTCAAGGGAGAAGTTCATGGAAGAGGCGAGACGGAGGGCCGAGGAGCGTGAGAAGCTTTTCTCTAAGTTCGGTGCTAAGCATGAGCATAGGGCCGAAGAGACCATGAAGGAGATCGCTAGGAGACCTGGTGATATCCATCGTGTCCATATACCGCATAGGGCTGTGCCCGGGCATCCTGTTCGTCCGGCTCCTGCCGCTGTCCGTAAGGTTCCTGAGAAGCCTGCTGCCGCTGCAGAGCATAAGATGGGCCCTGATCACGTCGAGAAGCTTACCAGGATCATAGGTCCTGATTATTTTGATCGTATATCTGACATGACCAAGAAAGAGGCTGATTACTTCGGCAAGTTGGCGACCATTGTCAAGGAGAAGGAGATTCCTCTTGAGAAGCAGTATGTTGACAAGCTTGCAAAGATAACTAAAGAGGTCAAGGCTGAAGGCGAGGCAGAGCCTAAGGAAGTCACCGAAGCTTTCAGGAGGACTGACATCGATAAGTTGGATGAGTTCCTGAACTCAAGGAAGAAGGTGACTACCTTCCTCAAGGAGTATGCCAAGGAAGAGGTAGAGGTCGAGAAGAAACAGGCAGCTGAGAAAGATGAGTTTGCCCGTCTTGAGGGTATTGGTTCCGGCAAGAAGGCTGACTTTGATGCTCTTGAGGATCTTTCTCCGAAGAAGCGTGATGATGTCTTGTCCTCGCTTGAAGACCTGAATACAAAGAAGGCTCAGGAGACCGCCTTGTCAAAGATGTCTCAGCTGTCAGAGGCTGAGTCCAAAGAGGAGATCTTCAATACCTTCAAGAGGATGTCACGTGAGAAGCATGTTGACAAGGATGTTTTCGCTGTCTTGCTTGATTATATGCTCAAGTCAGGCAAGATCACCAAGCATGATGTTTCAGAACTGTTGCTTAAGCTTGAAGAGGACGGCGTGCTTGACAAGCAGGATGTGGCCTCTGTCTTTTTCAGCTTAGGGATAAAGAGGTGAAAAACAGTTGGCCGATCGACTCACCCGGGTTGCTGCCAAGCAAGAAAATATTATAAATGAAAGAAGAGATGATGCTTATATTGGCCACGGACGGATGTTCATGACCCATCACATCAAAAGAGGTGTTTATCGATGAAGAAAGCCCAGATTGCTGGACAGGTTTTTATCTATATTATCGCCATCGTTGTCGTTGGACTGATCATGGTCTATGGCTATAGTGCTATCAAGGGTTTCACCCAGAAGGGTGAGCAGGTCGAGTATATCACCCTGAAGACCAATATGGAGAATGCTTTCAAGTCGATAGTCTCTGATTATGGTTCTGTCAAGAGGCCTGAGCTCGATATCCCTGGCAAGTATAGGATGGTCTGCCTTGTTGATAAGGATGCCAAGCAGGTCGCTGATACCACTTCTCTCTGCCGCAAGGAAGGTGCTGAGGACCCTATCTATGAGCCTGTCGTCTGCTCTTCCTGGAAGATAGGTAATGACAATGTCTATCTGATCCCTGATGGTTCTGAGTCGTGGGATGTCGGTAAGATCGTCTTCAATAACCAGAATAAGCCTTACTCTGGCCAGCCTTTCATCTGTTTTGACTAGGTCAATAACAAGATAAAGATGCAGCTCAAGTCTCTCGGTGATAAGGTCGAGGTGTCTGATTATTCGACTTGAAGATGATGATATATGATGATGATTGGAGGATTGTGTTGATATGCGCGTGAAGAGGTTCAGGAGACCGGAAAAAGCAAAGCTTCTCTGTTCTAGGAGGGCCCAGGTTGAGTCCCAGTTCAACTGGATCTTCATCCTCATAGTCGGTGCTCTTATCCTGGGCTTCTTTGCCTATATCGTCATCAAGCAGAAGACTGCCTCTGAGGCTAAGTTCGCTGGCACTGTCACGAAGCAGCTGAACACCATCCTTGTCGGCGCCAAGGTCTCTTCTGGTGCTGAGCAGGAGATCCCGACTCCGGAGGTCTCTATCCAGTTCAGCTGTACTGATTACTTCATCGGTCCTGCCTCTCAGCGTCTTGGCAACCGTATCGTCTTCGCGCCTACTTTTATCAAGGGTAACAGGCTCCAGACCTGGACCCTTGATTGGAATGTCCCTTTCAAGGTGACTTCGTTCCTTTACCTGACTGCTCCTACCATCCGCTACTACATCATCGGTCCTTCTATAGAAGATGAGAAGACATTGCAGTTCTACGATTCTCTTCCTAAGAAGATGAACAAGCAGTTCCGCACACTGGACGAGTATAGCTCCGGCGATATCCTTTATGAGAATGACGAGTATGTCAGGTTCATCTTCTTCAA
>DUGW01000016.1 GCA_013331125.1 Candidatus Woesearchaeota archaeon
TCTGTTCGATGCTGTACTCGCCGTACTGTTTCCTCAGCTGGTGTACGACCCTTTCCATCAGGATTCCCATCTCATCGTTTGGTGTCAGGTCGAATGCCTTGTTCCAGTCTTCTGGGTCCAGCTCGCTTGGTTTTATCGAGAATGGTCTGTCTGTCGGTATGCCTTGCTCCTTGTACTGCTCATAGTACATGACTGGTGTGTATATCACTATGTCCAGTCCTTTTGCTTTCATCCCCCATTTCTCCAGAAGCAGTTCGTCTTTCTTGTTGGGGTACTTCATTGTCCAGTACACTCCCATGGTGTCCAAGAATACGAAACTCAGGTTCTGTTTGATGTCTTCTTCCAGTTCTGCCATGCCTTCTGCTATGGCCCCCATTGTGTAGCTCTTTCCCCCTCCTCTCTTTCCGCAGATGAAGACTACGTGTGCTCCTGCTACATCAAGGTATATGTTGTTTGATAGGCTTGTGATCCTGCCCATCTTAACATACTGTTTACCTACAAGTATGATTCCCCTGTTTCCATACTTCTCAAGGTCTGATTTTAGCCTTCCGACAATGATGTCTCTGCCCATTCGCTTTTTAAAGCTTTTATAAGGTTTTAAATCTTTATTGTAACCACGTAATGATAACTGTTTTTTTTGGGGTTTCAGGGGCTCTTCTCCATTCTTCGTCTTCTGCATGGTCCGGTAGCAGTTTTCGGCTCTTTTGTCTATAGTGACAAATTTTATATAGGGCTTCTTTCTTGGTAGTTCTTCATCCTGATCTGTTTTTTGAACAGCTTTCAGGGATAATGGAGGGGATAATATTGACTGCAAAGCATAAATCGCACAAACACGAGTCTCACAAGCATACCCCTACAGCCCATCCTTCTCATAGGAAGGTGAAGAAAAGGCCTAATTATGTCCTTGGTGTCGCTGTGCTTCTGGTCCTTGTGGCTATAGTCTATGGTATCATAGTCTTGCTGAACAGGGCCGGTGATATGCGTGACCAGCCGGATGTTGCTGCGTTTGTCAATGACGAGCCCATCACTATGGCTTATCTTGATGAGCAGTACACGAGGATTCCTGCTGAGTTCAAGTCTTTTGTGACCAAGATGGTTCTTCTGAACCAGACTATCAACGAGGTCATCCTTCTTCAGGAGGCTAAGTCCGAGGGCGTAGAGGCTTCTGATGAGGATGTTGAGGCTCAGATCCGTGACGCCATGTCTAAGGCTGGGCTTGATGACGATCAGCTTGACGCTAAGCTTGCTGAGCAGAACTTGTCAAGGGCTTTCCTCCATGACCTTTACAAGAAGCAGCTCACTATCAATGATCTTCTCGAGAAGAAGGTCTTCGTCAACATAGAGGTGACTCCTCAGGAGNNAGGAGGTGCAGGATTACTATGATTCGCGTATCCGCGCAGCACACATCCTTGTGGAGGACAAAGACGAGGCTGAAGGTCTGGTACTTACCCTGCAGAGGACATCTAAGAGTCTTCTTGAGGAGAAGTTCTTCGGGCTTGCAGAGGAGAAGTCTATCGATCCTTCTGCCAAGACCAACAAGGGTGATCTCGGTGAGTTCACCAGGGGCATGATGGTTCCTGATTTCGAGGATGCGGTGTTTGCTCTTGATGAGGGTGAGTTCACTACTGAGCCTGTGCAGACCCAGTTCGGCTATCATGTCATCTTGAGGCTTCCTAAGGATAAGTCTTTTGATGAGCAGAAGGCTGAGATTGAGGACCTGCTTCTTCTTCAGAAGAAGTCCAAGGCAGTCCCTCTTTATGTCGAGCAGCTCAGGAGCAAGGCCCATATCAAGCTGGTCTACACCGGCGAGGCTTCCGAGAAAGCTTCTGAGAAGGCGCCGACAAGCGAGNNCCTGCCGATATTGTTTTTTCTTTTTAGCTTTTTTTGCTTCTTTTTTAAACTACTTTTATATATGACTTCTCCCTCTGCTTTTGCATGAAGACCGAGATATCCTCTCTGGAATTGCATTTCCTTGTTGAAGAGCTTCAGTCTCTTGTCAGCTCGAAGGTTGAGCAGATCTATCAGGTCCAGGAAGAGGGGGGCGATTTGGAGTTCCTCTTCCAGTTCCATCTACCTGGTGAAGGTAAGCGTCTCCTGCGCATAATCATGGGCAAGGTCCTCTATCTTGCCTCGAATAAAGGTGAGGCTCCTGACAAGCCCCCTAATTTCTGTCTCTATCTCCGTAAGAAGCTCAAGAATGCGAGGCTTAGGTCAATATCCCAAGAGGGCTTTGAACGTGTCGTGAACATGCTCTTTGAGACCAAGGATGCGAAGTTCAATCTCCATATAGAACTCTTCTCTAAAGGGAATATGATCCTTGCTGATGAGTCTGATACCGTCCTCTCTGCTCTCCAGTATCAGGAGTGGAAGGACCGTTCGATAAAGCCGAAGAAGCCCTACGTGCCTCCTCAGCGAGGCTTCAACTTCCTTTCCTTGTCTGCTGAATCCCTGAAGGCGGCTTTGCTTGCTTCTGAGAAGGAGAATCTTGTCAAGACCTTGGCTATTGATGTTGGCCTTGGCGGTGTTTTTGCCGAAGAGCTCTGTTCCATGGCAGACATTGACAAGAATGTGAAGTCAAGTTCTCTCTCTGATGGGGAGCTTTCAAGGCTCTTTTCCTCCTCTCAGGACCTCCTGCATAAGGAACTCTCGCCAGTCATCATCTACAAGGATGTGGACAAGGACAGTTCCCCTCAGGACATACTGCCTTTCAGCATCTCTCATTATGACGGTCTTGTCTCTCGTCCTTTCTCTTCATTCAATGATGCTATTGATTTTGTCTTGACAAAGAAGGTCGATTCTTCAAGGGTTGACAGTGTGGCGAAAGAGTCTAAGACTCGGCAGGGCCAGGTTGATGAGATTATCCATCAGCAGCGTCTGCGTATCGAGGGTCTTGAGACATCTGAGAAGGAGAATCAGAGGAAAGGCGAGATCATCTATGAGAACTATGCTTCTGTAGATGAGCTTCTTAGACAGGTGAAGGAGTTGCGTAAGGACCATTCCTGGTCAGAGATTAAGGCATTGTTGAAATCTAATTCCCTTGTCAAGTCTGTTGATGAGAAGACCGGTGATATTGTTTTGGAGTTGTGATTCATGGATGAGAGAGAGCTTAGGGATACAATAACTACCGATTTGTCGGATTCTGCTGCCTACAGTCAGGACTCGACCTCATCTCAAGGTGGCGCTCCTGGTTCACCTCTTGCCGACACGCCTGTCGCTGAGTCGTCTGTTTCCGAAACTGCTGCTCCTGCTGCATCACCAGCACAAACTTCCCAACCTGCTCAGTCTTCGCAGACTTCGGAATCCGTCAGGATATCTCCTGACCTTATGAATGCCTATGCAGCTAACCTTTTCAAGACGTTCTTCCTGTTCGGCGTTGTCATCGGCGGTTATTTCATCGCGAAGAACTTCGTCGGTCTTGAGGCTATCACAGGGATGATTGATGAATTGGGCCTTCCCTCTATTTCCTTAGACCTTATCACCAAGGTATTGGCTGGTCTTGCAGGTCTTATCTTGTTCGTCGTCATCCTTAAGACATCTTCGCTTGCCACCCTGAGTTTTGTGTTCAAGGGCAACGACCTGACTTATTCGTACGGCGGCTTCTTCAAGGTCACGAAGACAGTCTCTGTCACCGATATCTTGGAGGTTGACTACAAGGTATATTCTCCTTTTAAGTCAGGCGATATCATATTGCGGATATCAGGTACTGACAAGAAGGATATGACTATTCCGTTTGTGGCCGATGCAGGCAGGCGTTATGATGAGGTGAAAAGGCTTATATGGGAAAAGAAATCCCAGATGTATAAGCCCGATTTTGGTAAGGTTGGGGCAGGATCCTGAAATCAGGATTGGTGAGGTATCATTATGAAAGTCTTGGTCACTGGTGGTGCTGGTTTTATCGGGAGTCATGTGTGTGATGCTCTTCTTGATAGGGGCGATACTGTCATCTGTGTCGACAATTTCAATGATTATTACGATGTATCTTTCAAGGAGTCAAACATAAGTCACCACAAGGACGACAAGGATTTCATATTGTATAGGGAGGACATAACAGACCTTGCCTCTATGCATGCAATCTTCGAGAAAGAGCTGCCTGATAAGATCATCCATCTGGCTGCGCGTGCAGGTGTCCGTCCGTCTATCAGTCAGCCTTTCCTTTATGAGAAAGTGAACATTACTGGAACCTTGAACCTCCTGGAGCTTTCCAAAGAGTTCAGTGTCAAGAACTTTGTTTATGCCTCTTCCTCGTCTGTTTACGGGGGCAACAAGAAGGTGCCCTTTTCAGAGTCTGACCCTGTTGACAATCCTGTATCTCCTTACGCAGCTACGAAGAAGTCTTGCGAACTATTATGTCACGCATATCATCATCTTCACAACCTCAACATCACCTGTCTTCGTTTCTTCACTGTCTATGGTCCCAGGGGTCGGCCTGACATGGCTCCTTATCTCTTCACGGAATGGGTCCATGAAGGGAAGCCGATCAAGCGCTTCGGTCCTGGAACCTCGAAGCGCGATTATACTTTTGTCTCTGACATAGTTTCTGGCATGATCGGGGTCCTTGACAAGGACTTCAGCTTTGAGATATTGAATCTTGGGAACTCCCAGACTGTCGAGCTGAACTATTTCATCTCTGTGATAGAGGGTCTTCTCGGTAAGAAGGCAGTCATCGAGCAGCATCCTGAACAGCCCGGTGATGTTCCTATCACTTATGCTGATATCTCCAAAGCAAAAAAACTCATCAGTTTCAGCCCCTCGACGACAATAGAGGAGGGCATGAAGATGTTCATAGATTGGTATATCAAAGAACGCGCAGGCAAGGATGAAGGGAGTGATTGAGAATATGGACGAATTGCTCAGACGCTACGAGGCTCTTGGTCACAAGATCGACCCTGAGAAGATTAAGACGAGGCAGTCGATCAGGATCAACACCCTTAAGATATCTGAATCTGACTGCATCTCTCGTCTTAAGAGACGCAAGATCACTCTCAAGAAGATACCTTTTCTTGATCACGGTTATTGGACTGATGCCTCTTTCAAGCTTTCGTCGACACAGGAATATCTGCAGGGCTTCTATTATCTTCAGGAGGCAGCTTCTCAGCTTCCTGTCCAGGTCCTCGACCCGAGACCTGGCGATCTCGTCCTTGACATGGCTGCCTCTCCAGGCTCCAAGACCACCCAGCTTGCTCAGTTGATGCAGAACAAGGGCTGCATCATCGCTCTCGAGTCTAACCGAGGACGCATTCCTAAACTTAATAATAATCTCGAGAGGCTCGGTGTAAAGGATGTGCTTGTCTATCACAAGGATGCAAGGTATGCCTCTGATCTGGGCCTGAGCTTTGATAAGATTCTTCTTGACGCTCCCTGCTCTGGCAACTTCACCCAGGAACCTGGTTGGCTTGAAAAGAGGTCAGTCCAGGATTTCCAGGACATGGCTAAGCTTCAGAAAGCCCTTCTGAAGACAGCAGTCTCTCTCCTTAAGCCCAAAGGCACTTTGGTGTACAGTACTTGTTCTCTTGAGCCTGAGGAGAACGAGGAGGTTGTGGAGTCGGTACTAGATTCTCTTCCTGTTAAACTTCAAAAGACAGACCTGGAAGTTGGGGAACCGGGATTAAGCCCTAAAACTGCCTTATGCTGCCGTTTTTGGCCTGAAAAGTCCAGCACTCAGCCTTTCTTTCTTGCAAAGCTTGTCAGAAAATAAAAGAGGACAGCTTCCGGCATTTCCCGATCCAAAGACCAGTACAGTACCGGACGACGGCTTGCTTAACTTCGGTGTTCGGAATGGGAACCGGTGTTCCAAGCCACTATGGCCGTCCGTTATGGGGGATTTTCCGGTCATTTATAAAGTTTTCCTCTAACCAAAATTTTTTATACTACCCTCCAAGCAGGGCTTTTGGGGATAATAATGAAGATTGCAGTGATAGGCACAGGGTACGTCGGTCTTGTTTCTGGGGCTTGCTTTGCAGATAAAGGCTTTGAGGTCACCTGTGTGGATATTGATCAGCATAAGATTGACTCACTTAACTCTGGAAAGGTCCCTATATTTGAGCCTGGTCTCAAGGATATCATAGATAATGCTGTGAAGAGGGAGTGTCTTTCTTTCACCACTGACCTGAAGACTGCAGTCCTTAAGTCGAAGGTCATTTTCATCTGTGTTGGTACGCCGGAAGGTAAGGATGGTAGGCCCGATATGTCGGCGGTTTATTCTGTCGCAGGTAGTGTCGGCAAGATATTGGCTGAGAATCCCTCACATGAGCTTAAGATTCTCGCTACAAAGAGCACTGTTCCTGTAGGTACTGGCGATGAGATTGAGCTTATTCTCGATAAGCATTGTGTCAAGGGTGTTGCTGTTGTCTCTAATCCTGAATTCCTCAAGGAAGGTGATGCGATAAATGATTTCATCAAGCCTGATCGTGTCGTGATAGGTGCCGGTTCTCAGGAAGCGATGCAGGTTATGACTGAGATGTACTCTGCTTTTACGAGGAAGAATGATCGTATCCTTCAGATGGACAGGAGGAGCGCAGAGCTGACTAAGTATGCTGCTAATTCGATGCTTGCTCTCAGGATTACTTTCATGAATCAGTTGGCTAATCTCTGTGAACGGGTGGATGCTGACATAACCAACGTCCGTCACGGTATAGGTTCAGACTCCCGTATAGGCTCCGCTTTCCTTTTTCCCGGCCCTGGTTATGGTGGTAGTTGCTTCCCGAAGGATGTCAAGGCGCTTATCCATCTTGGTCAGGACAATGGTTTTCCTCTGTCGATAGTTGAGGCTGTCGACGATTTCAACCAGCGGCAGAAGCTCGTCTTGGCGCAGAAGGTTATGAAACATTTCTCTGGCGATCTCAAAGGCAGGGTTATTGCTGTCTGGGGTCTCTCTTTCAAGCCTCAGACTGATGATGTCCGTGAATCACCTTCAATTTACATAATTGGCGAGCTTCTTAAGGCAGGTGCTCAGGTCAAGGCTTATGATCCTGAGGCCACAGAGAACTTCAGGAGACTCTATGATTTCAACTCGATAACCTATTGCAATTCGAAATACGACGCTGTGAAGAACGCGGACGCATTGGTGATAGTCACTGATTGGAACGAGTTCAAGATGCCTGATTTCGAGAAGATGAGGGGGTTGATGAACTCATCAGTAATTTTTGATGGGAGGAACTTATATTCTCCTTCTAAAATGAAGGATGTCCGTTACAGTTATTTTTGTATGGGACGAAAAGAGCCATAATGGAAACGCTTTTATAAACGAGGCTATCAACGCAAACTGCTGATTAAAATGAAGATACTATTGATTAACCCGCCAGATTTAACACCTCTAGGTTCGGAAGTTCCAGAGATAGTTAATGAAGAGAGAGGTCATAATCCTCCCTTAGGTTTGCTTTATGTAGCCGCCTACTTAATTGAGAATTCGAAGGGTTCTAAGCATAAGGTTAAAGTGCTCGATGCTTCGGTTGAAGGGTTGGGTTTTGAAGATATAAAGGAAAGAATAGCGAATTTGAGACCAGATATTATTGGTATGACTGCGATGTCATTCACATTGCTCGATTGTCTTAAGATTGCTGATATTGCTAAGAAGATTGACAAGGATGTCAAGGTGGTTCTCGGCGGTCCTCACGTCAATCTTTATCCGGAAGAATCTTTGAGTATTGAAAATATTGATTTCCTTGTTCTTGGGGAAGGAGAGAGGCCTTTTCTGGAGCTTGTTGAGAATATTGAAAATCCTGCAAAAGTCGATGGTATTGGTTTTAAACAGGATGGCAAGATTCACCTCAATCAAAAACTTCCTTTGATAGAGGATCTTGATGAGATACCTTTCCCTGCGAGACATCTTACTCCTTACAGAAAATACAACTCTCTGCTTGGTAAGCACGATATTGTCACTACGATGATAACATCAAGGGGTTGTCCTTACAAATGTCTTTTCTGTGACCGCCCTCATCTTGGCAAGGTTTTCCGTGCCCGTAGTGCGGAGAATGTTTTTCAGGAACTTAAAGAATGTGTGGATATGGGTATAAATGAGTTTCTTATTTATGATGATACCTTCACTATCGACCGTAAAAGGGTTGTTGATATCTGTAACCTGATAATTAAGGGTGGCTTGGATATCAGCTGGGATATTAGGGCTCGTGTGAACACCGTAGACTACAAGCTTCTGAAACTTCTTAAGAAAGCGGGTTGCGAGCGTATACACTATGGTGTCGAAGCCGGCAATCCCGAGATTCTGAAGGTTTTGAGGAAGGGCATCACTAAGGAGCAGGTGAGGGAAGTCTTTAAGATGACTAAGAAAGCAGGCATACAGATTCTTGCTTATTTTATGATTGGTTCTCCAAGAGAGACGGAAGAGACCATTCAGGAGACTATTGATTTTGCGAAAGAACTCGAACCTGACTATGTCCATTTCACCATTACAACACCTTTTCCCGGAACAGAACTTTATTTTATGGGGTTGAAAGAAGGTTTGATTAAGAAAGATGTGTGGAGAGAGTTTGCGAGGAATCCTACATCTGATTTTGTTCCTCCGTTATGGGAAGAGAACCTTACAAGAGAGGAGCTTATCCGATTGCTGAAAAAGGCCTATAAGGAATTCTATACTCGTCCTTCTTACATACTTAAGCGGCTGGTGAAGGTCAGGTCACTAGGTGAATTTAAAAGAAAGGCGAAAGCTGGTCTTAAGGTGTTTGGTTTGTGACCTTGTTTTCGTTTTTTGGTGGTGTTTTTCCGCCGTGAATTTCAAAAAGAAGAATGGCAAAAAAAAGTGTTTTGATCAGGTTTGAATTGAAGAACTATCTGAGGATAGTGGCCATAACATTGATCACTGTACTGGTATTTTGGTTTTTGTTCCGGAAGATAGACTTTAGGGGGGTTTTAGGGATCTTGTCTTCTGCTGATGTTTTTTACCTCTTGCTGGCTTTCATTCTGACTTTGGTCTTTCCTCTTCTTGTGGCCTTGAGATGGAAACTTCTGGTCTCAGGATTGGATTATGATCTGGATTTTTGGAAGAGCCTTAGTATGATTTTCGGGACTTTTCCCATCAACGCCATCACTCCCTCCAAAGCAGGAGATGTGATTAAGGTGTTTTTTTTGCGCAAACATATAATTAAATCCAAGGTTTTAGGCGCAGTCATTTGTGAAAGGCTGTTTGATCTGGCATTCTTGGTTTTGTTGTGTTTCTTCGGGGTATTTACGTTGGATAGTGTATTCATTTTGGTTCTTGCAGCTTTTGTGTTTGTAGCGTCATTGGTTGCTTTTTTGGCCCTCTCGATTAATTGGAGATTCAAGTCAGATTTTTTTTCCAGGTTGAAGGATTTTCAGGCGTGTTTTAAGGAGATCAGGAAGGATGCATCATTGGTGCTGTTTATTTCACTTATTACTCTTGTAGTTTGGATCTTGGCGGTTGTCCAATCTTTTGTCTTCTTTCTGGCTTTGGGTGTCCAGATTCCTTTCACGACGGTGTTGACAGGGATGCCGATCGCGATATTTATAGGTCTTATTCCTATAACTCTGGGCGGGATGGGCACGAGAGATGCAGCGATAATATACATGTTTTCTGATTTTGCGTCATCGGCACAGTTGTTGGGCGTTGGTCTTTTATTTTCCTTTTTCAGGTATTGGATCCTGTCATTGTTTGGCTTGCCATTTTTGCATAGACATATGCAAAGAAAATAGTCTGAGAAGGTCATCGATCATTTCTTTTTTTCTTCTGTGCAATCACCAGTATATAAAATCCTAAGACTGGGGTGTTGTCGACGAGTTTCATGAATGGCAAGAGCCATTTAGGGGTCTTGTTAGGCACAATCGATCCCATCGTCCTTCCGTAGACTATCTTCAGATTTTGCGACCGGCATAGTTTCTTAAGATAACCTAACGAAAATTTCAAGGCGCCTCTCTCTTCCTTCCTTATGAGTGAGAAGAGGAACATGAATGGGTTATTTCTATTGGGTTCTGATAATATGATGTGTTTCTTGCTGACTCTCTTCATCTCTTTTATCGCCTTTTCAGGGCTATCAAGATGATGCAGGAGATTTGAACAGAAGACAATGTCATACGAGTTGTCTTTTTCCTTTAAGTTATTGGCATCCTGGACTTCACAGTTCTTGACAGGATTCAGCGAAACCATTCTTTTTGAGAAATCGACACCTTTTGTCTTGAATATCCTTGAGAACGGTTTTGTGAAGAAGCCATTTCCGCATCCGACGTCGAGCAGCGACATCTTGGCCTTTTTCTTTGGCCTGACGATTTTTATCATTTTCTTTATTTTTGGTATT
>DUGW01000163.1 GCA_013331125.1 Candidatus Woesearchaeota archaeon
CATGCGCTATGGGCTTGCGAAGATGCATTTTGTCCAGGAGAAGTATGGCTACGAGCCTGATGCCACTTTTGTCACGACTCCTGATGAGACCATCTCGCGCAATGCTGTCCGGTGGGAGTCCGGGTTCTCGTATGGCGGTAAGCTCTCCTGGGGATCTGGCCATGACAAGTTCATGATACTTGACGTCAAGCCCAATGCCTGCGGCATGCTGGTCGGCGGTCTTGATTACCTGCCGAAACCCAAAGATATCCTCAAGAGGGTTTACGAGCTTGAGCATAAGGCGGATTTCATCCATGACATAAAGGTAGAGTGGGATTTCTATAAAGGCAACCATTTCATCGATGTGTTCCGTACCGAGACTGATGATAAGAGACTGCGGCTCCCTAAATACGCAGTCATCCTCCATGCCGGCTGCCCGGAGTTCAAAGGTCCCAACATCCATGGTCCTGGCCTCTATTGGAATGAGAGTCCTTACCTGATGAAAGTATCATCGAAAGTGGATACTCCTCTGGGACATGTGCATATCCTTGCGGGGCATGATGCTGTGGAGTTCATGAAGTTCTATGAACTGGCCGATGATTTTGCTCACAAGAGGAGGGCTCTTGCCTTCAAGCACCTGTTCAGGGGCGGCAAGGTGATCATCAATGAGACCCATCAGGGTCTTGTGAACCATAACGAGGCTGTGCTCGGCTGCAATGTGACTGATGGCACCAGTCTTGTGCCTATCTCGATAAGGGCTGACATCCCGTCTTATATTTTCAAGGGCAACAAGAATTTCACTAGGCACCAGATCGAACTCCTCGGTTGGGAGCGCCGCGCTGAAGAGCTGGGCGTCATGCATAAGGTGAAGAATGCCAACATAATCCCTCACGGCGGAGGGTACACATTCCCTGACTCGCTTTCGGTCGATAAGGTCTTCACCATCAAAAACAAGAGATACTTCCAGATCGACATGGTCGATTCCATCGGCAAGAAGATAGTCTCTAACATGCAGGAGCTGCAGTTCGCCTATCGTGGCCGCGAGGTCATACAACGGACTTTAGACCTTGACATGGGTGAGATAAAGGCAGTGCTTCATCCGATATATACGATAAAGATATAGAGAAAGTATAGAGATAGAATATTAAAAAAATATTTTTGACATTCTGTCAGCTTCTCTGCTTCTAGAACTCAACCCTCAGTGCAGCATGACTCAGACGCTTTGCATAGTCGCCCTCGACTGCTGCCGGCTCAGGGGAGTATCTTTTACCGTCGACGATGAGTGGACCGCCTTTAGGCGCCATCATGTCTTCTGGATTGTCCAGCCCTGGCTTGGCGTAATCAGGCATCGCACGTTTGCTGGCGATCTCGACCGCACCCAGATCATCCATCGACAAGACACCGGTCACATCAGTCTTTGGGTATCTTGAGTACCTTCCCTTCTCGGTCTTTGCTGTGTCCCTTCGTGCCTTCTCTACTGAATACTCTTCCGCTGACAGGACCTGTTCCAGCACGTCAAGTGGTGTGGTCTCGATGGTCACCTCTCTGCGGAGATCCACCTCAACCTTCTGGAACCTACCAGTGTCTTCTTTGAACTGCTCTCTGCCTGCGAGGTATTCTGTATAGTTCTCATAGTGCACACCGAGTCTTCCTCTCGACACCCAGTCGACAGCCTCATCATATGTAGTGAATAGTTTCTTCGCGCCCGGGAGTTCTTCTCTCCGCATCTTTTTCCTTGCTATCACCATCTCTGCTTCGACTGCCTCCTGCGCATAGCCTGCCATTATGATATAATGCTGTCCGAGCCTTATATCCTCATCAGCCTTGTCTGCGAAATGCGAGTTCTCTGACTCAAGCACGATCACATAAGGTCTTTCAGGGCTCTCTTTCCTGAGTCTTAGAAGCAGGTCAAGCTCTGTGACTCTCTGCACATTATAACCTTGCTCTGCCAAAGCCGCATTCAGTGCTCCATCTCTGCTGACATTCTCACTCAGCATCAACACTTGTACTTTTCCGTCAATTGTCTCTTGGGTCATTTCCTTCATCTCCTTGCTTCGCTTGGAGCAGCAGACATCCATCATCTGCTGGCTCCTTGCCTTGTTTCTATTGCGACAGCTCTGCGCTTCACTTAGCCTCTTAGCGCATATCCGCCTGTCTTACACACCGTGTCATTTTTTGGAAATGTGGTTTCTCTATGAACCACCAAATCATTTTTGTGTTATATAAGGGTTTAGCGCCCTTATTTTGCTGAACATGAAACAGTATCCGGGCAAAACCTCTTTAAGCAAAAACATCAGTGATGTCCTGCAAGTGATTTGTAAAACAAATCATATACCTGCCTCTGGCAGCTGTCTAGAACTCCTCTTATGGCCTTTCAGCCACATCACCATCACCCTCTAAAAGATTTACCGGGAAAACAGATCCCTGGATGCCTACATTCTCAACTCAGATCCTTCCAACTCAATTCCAGTTTAACCCCAGCTTCTGGGCATGATTAAAGCGTCAGTATAAGGATTGAAAAACCTGGAAGCCTATCCTTAGTGATCGCCATCACAAGGGGAGCTTGGAGGAAACCTCATCCGGGACAGGCCCCCAAGTTGTTCAGATAGATATACGCAGGCATGATATAATAAAATATCCTCTGTTTTTTTTGCCTAATCCAGATGAAAAAGGACAAAAACAAGGCTAAAATAAAAAAAGAAAGTTAATTGTGCCCAGAATTCGTAAAAAAACCACAACTGCCCCGATAAGTCCAAACAAAAAAGTTTTTATTCTTCTTTTTCCAGGACAGGACCATGGAACTAGATACTGTCAAGCGATTCTTCTATTGGTCCGCGTTCTTCATATTCATGATGGTGCTTTTCATGACCTTTGCAAGCACAAGGGTGACTTTCCTTTTCAGAACGATTATCGTCCTGCTTCTGGCCCTCCTTTCATCCTGGTTCAGGTTTGACAACAAGTACGGAGCTCTGTCAGTCGCTCTCACCTGCGCAGCAGCCATAGTGCTTGGCGGGATAATGGCTAACTCTATGCTTCAGTTCTGGTTCTTTGTGGTGCTTTTCATAGCTGCTTTCTTCGGCAGCTGTTATGTCTGGGAAAAGAACCTACTTGGTGTATGAGTCTCTGTCAGCGTCTTCAGCAACATCTGCATCTTCCTGACTTTCCGTAGCAGAAATATCTTCATCCATATTATCATCATAAGTGAGTTGGTCGCCTGGTTCTGGACCAGACAATTGTTCTCTCGGACCCACACCATACACTATCTTACCCATCAGTTCTTTGCAGCTGACTACATGTCGGCCGAGGCCCAGCCGTTTCGCATCGATCCCTATCGCGAGTCCCACAAGCTGTGGTAGGTGCAGGACCGGCATCCTCAATTGCTCGCCGACCATCTTCTCTGCGCGGTGCTGCTGTCCGTCCATGACTGTATGGCACAGCGTGCAGGGCGTGACGATAAGGTCCGCTTCCTGCTGTTTCGCGCTGAGTATGTTCCTTCCGTTGAGCTTTGCACAGAGTTCAGGGTTCGCCATCGTGACATGGAACCCGCAGCACGAGCTTTCCTCGTCGAAGTTGACAAGTTCTGCCCCCAGGCTCTCGATGATCTCATCGACCATCTGTTCTGTCTCCTGTTCACTCCTGTTAAGCTCACTCTCAGGTCTCAGAAGGTGGCAGCCATAGAAAGGCGCGACCTTTATACCGTCGAGCGGCCGCACCACCTTTCCTCGTAAAGCATCGACGCCATAATCATCATAGAGTAGGTCTATCAGATGTAGTATCTTTGCAGTCCCTTTGTATTTCAGTCCGACTTTTGCCAGCTCATAATTCACCTTGTCCCTCAGTCCAGGACTTTTGGCCAGCTTGTGCTGCACCCTCTTCATGACTATGAAACAGGTGTTGCATATCGTCATGACCGGCAGCTCTTTCTCCTCTGCCCTTGCCATGTTCCTTGCATTGATGAGCAGGTCCAGGAATCCGTCTACCTTGTCGACGTGTGTGGCTCCGCAGCATGAGAAGTCCTTCGCATACTCCAGCTCGATGCCGAGTTCTGAGCAGAGCGCATTGGTCGCGTCCAATGCTTCCTTCTCGACCTGTTCTGCATTGCATCCTGGATAGAATAGGTATCTCATCTCAGTCATTCTCCTTCTCTTGTTCTGCCTCTTTGACATCCTTTGCCAGTTCGACGAGGTGCCATACCTCTTTATGGTCGTCTATCTTCCTTATGAACAGCGGAGGCATCTTGCCTTTTGACACCATCTTTATCGTGTCTGGGACGAAGCCCACGACTCCAGCCCTCAGTGTCTTGATCGGCATCATCTTCTCGTCGAGTTTTCCTGTCTTTCTCAGTGAATGTATGAAATGCTGCGCGTGTCTTGCTGCCCTTCCTGGGTCGACTCCCTTGTCGACTGCCATCTCGTGCAGTTCTGCTATCTTGTCTGCAGGGCTTATCCCTTTCGGGCATTCGTCTATGCATGTGAATGCCCTTACGCAGTTCCATAGGTTCCCTTCTGTCGCCGCGCTGAGTCGCTCATATGTTGACTTGTCGCGCGGATCCTTTGCGTACCTGTACAGTTTTGTCAGTGCTTCTGGTCCGAGGAAGTCTGGGTCTGCCTGTGCTGTGTCGCAGCTGCTTGTGCATGCGTGGCAGTGTATGCAGTCCTGCGCCCCGTCTATGGAATCGACCTCTTCCTGTGACATCTGGTTCGGCTCGACACTGTCTTCCCGTCCTGAATTGAGCCATGGCATCGCTCTCTTCAGCTGTTCCCAGAATATGCTCTCGTCGATGACGAGGTCTTTTATTGCGTGTGCTGTGCTTATCGGGTCTATCCTGACTTCCGGGTGCTCCCCTGCTGCCTTGATGTCGACCATGTCGGCGATCCTTGTCTTGCATGCGAGTCTTGCCTTCCCGTCGACTCTCATTGCGCATATCCCGCATATCGAGCAGCCGCATCCTTTCCTGAATGTGAGTGATCCGTCTGCCTTGTCCTTTATCTTCCTCAGTACCTGTATCACTGTCGTCTTCTCGTCGACCTCTACTGCGTACTTCTTGTAGTATGGGTCCTGGTCCTTCTCAGGATCATATCTGAATATCTCGAATATCACGACTGCCATTCTTTATCATCACTTCGGTTGTATGTTCTTCACGACCACGTTCTTCTGGTCTATCTGGAGCTGTCCTCCTTCCCTGTAGACCAGTGTGTGGTTGAGTCCGTCCCTGCTCTTGCTGGGATAGTCTGTCCTGTTGTGTGCGCCTCTGCTCTCTTTCCTTGCCAGTGCGCTGTGCACCACTGCCTCTGCCACGTCGAGCATGTTCCTCAGCTCTATGGCCTCTATGAGTTCTGTGTTGAATATGTCTCCATGGTCTGTGAGTCCTATGTTCTCGGACCTGTGTCTGAGCTCTTTTATCTTGTCTCTTGCTCCGTAGAGCCCTCTCTGGTCCCTGAACACTCCTGCTTTCTTGTCCATGAGTGTCACTAGTTCTCCTCTTATTGCGAAAAGTTTCTCTGGTCCGTTCTTCTTCTTGAGGTTGCTCAGCCATATCACTGTCTCTTTGACCTGTTCTTCTGCCATCATGACCGGGCTTACCCCAAAATTGTATGTTGCCATCTCTTTTCCTGCTATCTTTCCGAACACGAGTGTCTCGAGCATTGAGTTGCCTCCCACTCTGTTTGCTCCGTGGATTGATAGGCATGTGCATTCTCCTGCTGCGTATAGTCCTCTGATCGGCTTTCCTTGCCTGTCGAGGACCTTTGTGGTCTTGTCTGTGGGTATGCCTCCCATGGAGTAATGCGCTGTCGGTTTGACTGGTATCGGTCTTTCGCAGCAGTCGACGCCTGCGAAGTCGAGTGCTATCTGTCTCACCTGTGGGAGTTTGCCTTCGATGACTGCCCTGTCGAGTTTCGTGAGGTCTAAGTAGACATAATCGTTCTGTTTTATCCCTCTTCCTGAGTTTATCTCCTGCTGTATGGCTTTTGACACGACGTCTCGTGATGCCATCTCCATCCTTTCGTCGTATCTGTGCATGAACTGTTCTGACTTGTCGTTCAGCAGTACACCTCCATGTCCTCTTGCTGCTTCTCCTATTAGTATCCCTGACGGGAACAGTCCTGTCGGGTGGAACTGAACGAACTCCNNGTGCGATGACCCCTTTGCATTGGTCGCCCTGGACCACGACTCTCAGGGCTATGTACTCGTCGAGGACCTCGACCCCTCTCTTCATGACCTGGTCGTATAGTGTCTGCAGCAGTGTCTGTCCTGTCCTGTCTGCTGCATAGCAGCTCCTTTTCCTTGTCTGTGCCCCGAGCTGTCTCTGTGCCAGCTGTCCTTTCTTGTCTCTTGAGAATAATGCCCCCCAGTTCTCCATCTCGAGCACTGCTTTCTTTGCGTTCTTCGCGAGCAGCTCTACTGCGTCCTGGTCATTGAGGTACGCTCCTCCTCTGACAGTGTCTTCCATGTGGAGTTCCCAGCTGTCGTCGGGTGCCATTGCTGCGTTGATGCC
>DUGW01000114.1 GCA_013331125.1 Candidatus Woesearchaeota archaeon
GTCGTGTGCCTGCTCAGGTGGTCTATCGCATGTGCTGTGTTGGCTATCGCCTGTGCCAGGAAGAGTATCTTGTTCTTCAATTCCTCATCTATCTTTTTCATATGTATCGTCAGCTGGTCGAATGCAGGTCCGAAATCCCTGTTCTCATGGAGTGTGAAGAAGTCATCTGCTGTCCTGAGATATTCATAATGGTCGTGCAGCTGCACCTTCATCTGGTACACTCTCTCGAAGTCCCATTCTATCTCTTCGACCAGTTCCTGGAAGAATGCCAGCAGCAGCCTGCTCTTCAATGGCTTGACAGTCTCGAAGGCCATCTCTTCTTTCCGCATCATCGCTGCACGTTTCTGTATCTCATCTATCTCTTTGAGCACGCTCTTTGACAGGTCTCCTCTTGACATCGACTTGTGCAGGTAATCTTTCGCTTTTGTGAAATCATCTGCAGCTGTGCCTTTGCTCACCTGTTCTGCCGAATTCTTGAGCATCTGCGCAATCTTGGCCAATAATTGTGATACTTCTTTCGGGTCTGTCCCCAGCATTATGTCTTTCAGCAGTCCTGACACTCTCTCATTTTCTTTGTTGAGCCTTACGACCTGTTCATACTCATATGCCTCTATGGCTTTCTCCAGTTCCAGAAGTGTCAGTATGTATGGTTTCAGGACCTTTGGGTCATTGATATTCTTATCTTTGAGAGAATTCAGCTGGCTTGATAACCTCATTGTATCCTGCAGCGCAGTCATACGTGCCTCCTATACCTCAATGTTTAAAAACATTTCCATCCTCCCATATGTTATGGAAACACAGACAGGACTTACAGGGCTGGATAAAGGAGCCGAAGAGCTCCATAAGGGCAGATACTATGACGCTATAGCAGAGGGTTATGACTCCTTGCACAAGGAGGAACAGATAAAGAAACTGGCCAAGATACTCTCTGATCTGCCTGCCCATCTTATACCGAAGCCCTCAGAATCACTGCTGGACGTGGGCTGCGGTTCAGGCATCTCCACCGCTCCCTGGGACTGCAGGTGCACCGGCATCGACCCGTCCATAGAACTGATAAAGATCGCCCAGAAGAACTATCCTGGCAAGGATTTCATCGTGGGGCATGCAGAGAACCTTCCTTTCAAGGAGAAGTCGTTTGATTTTGTCATATCTATCACTGCCATCCATAATTTCTCTGACATCAAGAAGGGCATCCTTGAGATGAAGCGTGTAGGCAGGAAGGGCTTTGTCTTCACTGTCCTCCGGAAGTCCAGTAATGTGGACCTGATCCAGAAGCTTCTCATAATCAATTTCCGCGTCCATAAGATCGTCATGGAAGACAAGGACATCATCTTCATCTGTGAGGGTCTTGTCAAAGGCAAGAGCTGATGCCTCCTGCTCCTGCATACCTCGCCCCTGCTGTTCTGCTGCATTTGTAAACCCCACCACACAAACCTTTTTAAATGGATAAGGATATATCCTGGCAATCAGGGGATAATCAGGGGAGTTTGGAAATTTATTGGGCTTACTGCCAAAGTAAAACAAGCGGGGTGTTTCCATGGAAAAAAAAGGCTTTTTCAGTAATCTGGGCATGGCTTTCAATCCTTTCAAGTATGAGCGTGTCCATGAGACCCACGGGTGGTCGATATTCAGGTATTTTCTTCTTCTCGTGCTTTTCGGTTTCTTGATATGTACAGTTCTTTTCATCCCTGTATTGTACGGTGATGTATCAAGCCAGATAGGTAATTTCAAGGAGTTGAAGATTAACATCACCCAATCGATGAAGAGTCCTGTATATCTGCCTTCTGCGAATCCGCGGTGGGTGATTGATACGAGGGAGAAGCATG
This sequence comes from Candidatus Woesearchaeota archaeon, assembly GCA_013331125.1. The sequence goes on from DUGW01000114.1 coordinate 1,827, forward strand.
TGAACCCTGCAGGTGAGAACCTTCTCATGACAGAGGATGATTTCTATGTCAAGAAGCCATTCTTCCTGGGCACTGAGAAGTTCGATTCTGGTGATTTCAAGGACCTGATGGAGAACCAGGGCATGCTGATCACATTGATCCTCTTGATGCTGCCCTCAGTGATGTTGATGTTCTACCTCTACTACCTGCTGAAGACATTGGTGGTCCTCTTCCTTGTGTCAGTGTTGGCGCTTGTCATCACGCGCATCGCGAAGTTTGACATATCTTTCAATGACATGATGAAGGTCGCCCTGTGGGCCGTGACGCCGATGGTCATAGTCGATTTCGTCAGGTTCCCTTTCGGCCTTTTCCTGTTCTACGGCCAGTATGTGCTGTTCCTCCTGTTCTTCGTGATCGGGATCGTCAGGGCTGGTGACTTCGAGACCGACGAGGGCAGGCATGTGTCAAAGAAGGTCAAGCACAAGAAGTCAAGGTTTGACTAGACAGGATAGATCATCAGACAGATGGGTGTTTGATCAGGAAATCTTTTTATTTTTGATGTTCATTTGAAAGTCAAAAGAGGTGTACAGATGGATTTTGTCAATCCGAGACAGACTGTTGTCGTCACGTCATCAGCAGATATTGAGCTTATGGGCAAGAAGGTGCATAAGGACAATGCTTTCACCTTGACCTGGCACTGCCCCCTCAGCCGCGACCCGTTCTTGTATGGGATCTCTGTCTCTCCTGACCGTTTCTCATGCCGGCTCATCAAGGAGTCCAAGGTCTTCGTCGTCAATTTCATGGCACACGAGTTCAAGAATGATGTCCTTCTTGTCGGCACTGAATCTGGCATGGGCCAGGATAAGTTCAGGAAGACCAAGTTCACCAAGGAGGAGGCTGAGCATGTCCATTGCTGCAGGATCAAGGAGGCTTCTGCCTGGCTTGAATGCGAGGTCGTCGATGAGTATGAGGCTGGCGACCATGTCTTCTTTGTAGGCAGGGTCATCTACCATAAGGAGAATGATGACAAGAAGCGTCTTTTCTATCTTGGAGGTGGAAGGTTCACATCGACCATATAAGGCCGTTACCGAATCAATATGTATCATCTGATGAAGAAAGAGGAACGGGAACATTACGCGCACCTGCTTGCTCTTGAGGTGAATGGTTTCCTTAAGCGCATCTATGCGAACATGAAGAGGACTGTCCCCCTCAGACCCCCTCACATCACTGATGACATGTTCATGCTCATCCATGCCGCGGGTTTCACCAAGACCCATGAGTTCAAGCTGAATTCCAAGGAGAAGGTCGCCCAAGGCGATATCGGCAAGGTCATCTGCGTCACTTTCGGTCTCCGTGACCCTCTGTTCCGTAAACAGCGCGCTCTTTTCATAGCCTCTGAGATCTATGTATATCATGCTTTTGCCAACCATCCTGATCCTAAATATTTCTCCAAGGTCAGGTGCCAGAACCAGTATCTTGATGTAGTCAGGAAGTGGTTCCGCATGGATAATGCCCATGAGCTCAGGGACCAGGCCATGCGTTATGTCATCGAGGAGATCGGCGAGCATAATCTTGCGCATATGCAGGGCAAGGGCTGGCATGTTGGCATAACAAGACTCAAGAAGCACGACCACACGATCTCGGATCTTCTGGGCTCTTCTGAGAAGACCTTCAAGAGCATCCTGAAGAAGCAGCACAGACTGATGGATCATTCCATGATGCTCAAGGAGGAACATCTGATCAAGAAAGAGATAGAGGATATCAGGTTCCTGATGGACTACCTTGAGGCTGTCATTGATGAGAGCCCTGACCCTAAGCTCAGCTCCCACCTGAAGTCTTTGCAGCACTATATCGGCTCTCTTGAGAAGATACATGATAATTTCCATAAGTGGTATGTTGAAGACAAGAAAGAGCATGATGCCCTGAGGAAGCTGCTGAAAGACAGTCCATTGAGCGCAGACAAGACCCGCTCTCTCCTCGCCGCAGAGTCCGAGGCCGAGACCATCGACCTGAACAAGGTCTACATCCTGTTCCAGCATTTCGAGAAGGAGAAGACAAGGATATCAAAAGACCTGGCTAAAGTTTCAAGATAGATTCTAGTTCTCAAGATGGAGAGACCGTCGTCGCCCTTCGTGAGCCTTCAATATCTTATCCTGTCGTGGCCGTTGCCGGGGGACGCCCCATCCGGGGAGGCAGGCCTCAACCAATGATACTGCGATAAGGCGAACCTGGCGACGAACGAAGTTTTGCGAACGTAGTGAGCAGAACGGAGTAGGTCTCTCCTTATGCCCTCTTTTTAACTACTCCAAAATCAAAACCTTAATATAGAATGAGTGACAGGATTCTGTTTAAGACATGTATACAACCATATATTGATGGTCAATACATAAGAGAGGTCAGACATGAGGTGATTTGATGGTTGATTTTTCTAAGCTCCAGAAGATTAGTAATCTCGCTAGGGAATTGATGAAGCACGGTCAGGCAAATTCTATGGATGAGGCCATGAGGCTCGCTTCCCAACAGGTCGAGTCCGGCAACATACCTGAATATGTCGATGCTCCTGCGCCGCCACCTTCATCTGCAGGTCCTAAGATGGCTGTTGAGCATATCGACGTCCCTGACTTGAAGATGCCGGAGGTCAAGGAAGGTGCTGATCAGGGCGATATGGTCAGGCAGCTGCAGGAGATCGTGAACAGGCAGCAGTCTACGATCGCTAAGCTTTCCACCATCATCAATGTGCATACCAATCAGCTTACTGAACTTGGTCAGGCTGGTGACAAGTTCAACAGGCTTGTCGCTGAGATTTCCGAGATAAAATCTGACCTTAAGAAGCTCAAGGAGAGTCCTGTCATGCCTTCTCCAGGCAGCAAGGGCCAGACATCTTTCAAGCCTTCAAGTCCTCAGATGCCTCAGCCTCCTGAGGGTGGCCGCGTCGAGGAGATAAAGAAATCTGCTCCGACAAGTTCAGGTCATGCCCGTTCTGGCAATTACCAGTCTGAGGATGTCTCGATAGAGAAGTTCTTCTATTATGGCGGGAGATAAGATATAGATTTTTTATTTTTTCTTTTCCTTACTTACCCGAATAGCGTTTCATACTTTCCAAGAATTCTTCCAGTCCTGAATATCTGAACATTAGAGTACTATGCAATGCTTCTACTCGTGTCCTTCCTTTTCCATGCGCTGCCTGTGCAAACAATGACCTGATGAAAAGCTCTGCTTCTTGTGGTCTGAACCTCATCGCCTCGCGCCTCGGTCCATTCTCGACTACGCCGAATACCAGGTCCTTGTTCTCTCCCATGAATATCTCATAGGTGACTCCCCAGTTTGTAGGGATAAAATCGCCAGACCTCACCTTAGGGTCCTCAGAATACATCGACAATGGATAATCCCACCCCAAAAAATGATTTTCTGGATCATTTCCCTGAGAGAACAAGGCTTCTGCGAAGTTTCCTCCGACACCTCCAGCAGCCTCTACCTCTGAAAGGAATTCTTTCGCTCCACCTCTTAACAGAGGCACATCAAGTTCTGCATCCCTTGCCCATTTTAGTGCTGCTACCAGAAGTGCCGGCTCAGTCGAATGATAAGCTGCGATCATATTGGTATCTCCTTCCCGCTCTGGGCGATAGCAGACTTCATTCCCCATAGGATCCATCATCTTATAGACAGTCACATCTTTCTCAATTATCCTCAGGTCTCCGTGCATGTCTCCAGTCACTCCTCTGATCACTGTTCTTTTTCCATTGTTAATCCATGAGTATGGTATGTCCCAATATTGCAGGCTATCACCGACGATTTCGGCACCCACTGTCCCGACGAGTTCTGACACGCTTCTGAAACCGAAAGCTGAAGGGTCAGCAAGCTCCTCTGGCTTCAGCACACCCTCTGCATACCAGCCGACCATCAGGAGCATGTCTTCAACAGATGCTTGCAGTCTTGTAGGCTCTGTCACTTCTTGATCAAAGAGTGATTGCTGCCTGACCGGTTCTTCGCAATCATATATCCTCCAGTGTACAGGATTTACGACAGATCTTGATAACTGTTCTGCATACTGAGGACAATGCTCAAAGAAACCATCTGATATCATCCGTCCTAAGATGTTCCTCACATCTTCAGTATCAAGAAAGCCCGGATGTTTTTCTGCACCACTAAGCCTTGCCTGCAGACCTGACTGTTCAAGTCTGGATCTTGCCTCAGGAAATAATACGTAATGTGTCATGACTAAATCAAGAAGTTCCTGCTTTATATTGACTGTTGTGAAGAAATTATTATGTTAGAGAGCATAGGATATTTAAATGTTATAATGTGTGTCCTGACAAATCAATCAGTAGGCCTTCAAGACTTATCTTTTCACGAACAGCCCGCACCAGCATCTTCCCTGTGATGCCCATGTGCTGTGTATCTTGAAGTTGCATGGGCACAGCAGTCCTATGTCTGTCTCTTTTGTCCCGTCCCTCACCCTGCACGGGCAGAACTTGTAACCGAAGTTCTTCTCATTGCTCATCACACCGTCTGCGAGCATGTCGACCATCTCTGTCTTTGGGTTAAGCATGAAATCGTTCTTCTCTGCGAATCTTTCCCACGCTTTCTTCAATTCTTCTTTTGTCCATGACATCACTCTAACCCCATCACCATCTTTGCCTCTTTCTGTTCCACCTCGACATAGGCATTTTTTGCCTGGCATGTCGGGCAGGTCTCAGGCCCTGCATCACCATAATGTATGTCATTGCAGATATTGCATCTCCAGAATCTTTTTGCTGCCATAGATATTACCTCCGATGATGTTTGCTGTGAAGGCAGTACAGATATAAGGTTTTCTATGGCGCCCTAAGCGATGTCAAAGGACACCACTCCCAATACTGAGAATCCTAACCTCTCTATCTCCTGCTTGTGTATCAGCTCTTCTTTTGCAAGTTTGGTCCAGAATGCCTTCAGCAGGGGGTCTTGCTCTTTTATTGACAGCCCCTGATAGAATGCCATGCCCTCTTTTTCGAGGTCCATTGATTTGTTGAACATCTTCATGACTGAATGCTTGTGCTCTTTCACGAACCTGACATCTTTCTCCTTGAATATCGGCACTTCCAGATGCAGTTGGTTGAACTGTTTTGCAGCCTTCTGTATCAATGCTGGATCCTCCTCGATAAGTCCTTTCTCCACTGCCTGCAGTGCCTCCTTATGGCTTGTCTCTGCCTCTACCAGGAACTTGAACAGCACCTGCACATGCTCGTTCCTGACCTCTTCAAGTACGCGTCTGTAGAACTTGAGTCCTGCGTCTTCCAGCCCTATCGCAAACCTCACACCGTCCAATAGTCTTGTGCTCATCAGCCTTACCTCGCAATGTTTATCCTAATGGATCATCATCCTTCTTCTTTGTTCTCTTCAGCTTTCCTTCTTCTGTCTCCTTGACCACAATCCTCCCTCTCATGTCCTTCCATCCTGAACCTGCAGGGACATTGTTGAAGAATTCGAATTCTCCTGGCTGGTCTGGGAATATCTCTGCTATGACCAGCTCTCCTTGTGTCAGGTATTCCTTGATCGCGTATGTCGGGCATACTATCCCGTATGATTTGTCCACCCCTTTCATCTTGAGTATGAGCTTGACTCCCTCGTCGACCTCTATGGTCTCTGGGTTGAACTTCACATTCTCTGCGTTGAGCTCGATCTCTTTCAGCGGTCTTGGTTTGTAATCATCAAGTGTCTCTACTTCGTCATCATCTCCGAAATTCATGCCGAAAACTTCCAGCCCCATACCTTCGAGCGCCTTCTTGTGTCCCAGCTCTTCTTTTGCCATCCTTATGAAGAAGTCCTTCAGGTCAGGGTCTTTCTGTGTCTCTGAGAGCTGCAGGTATAGCTCTATGGACATGAGTTCTCCTTTTATCGCCTTGTTGAACATCTCTGTCACTGCTGCTGAGCCGTCAAGCACATCTTTGAACTTCTCTTTGGTGAATATCTGCTGCTCATCTGGCANNACCTGACTGTATCCCTTTCAGGAAACTCTCGAGGTATTCCCTGTGTTTCTCTTCGGCTGATATCAGGAAATCGAACAGTTGTTTTGCCCTGGGGTGCTTTACGCCCTTCAGGCATTCCTTATAGAGGTTATATCCTGCGATCTCCAGCTTGATCGCGAATTGTATCCATGCTTGTAGTTCATCTGCCATGTTGATCCCTCATTTAAGTGTCTGGTGCCATTCCCTTCCGTCTTTCCTGATGAGTTCCTGTGCCTTCTCAGGTATCTTTCCAGGGTCGTATGTCTGCAGTTTCGGTCTCTTCTCCAGCAGTCCTTCTATGATTTTCCATTCCTGCTCTATCTCGTCTGACCTTACGAATACTGATTGGTCTCCCCGTATCACCTGTAAGAACAGGTTTTCATAAGCTTCCGGGGTGTTAGGCCCATATGTGCATGAGTGTGTGAACTCAAGGTCTATCGTCTGCAGGTCATTCTTTCCTGGTACTTTTGTGTTCAGCTGGAAGTACATGCCTTCTTGCGGTTGTATCTGTATCACCAGATGGTTTGGTTGGTACTTATTCACTTTCTTGTAAGCGTCACAGTGCATGTCCTTGAACTGTATGTATATCATCGACGCCTTGAGCGGGAGGTTCTTTCCTGTCAGCAGGTAGAAGGGCACTTTTCTCCATCTCCTGTTCCTTACTCTTGTCTTTATGGCTGCGAAGGTCTCTGTCTCTGAGTTCTCTGTGACTCCGCTCTCTCTTCTGTAGCCCTCGAACTGTGCCAGGACTGTATCGCTTCTGCAGAATGGCTTGATCCTCTTGAGCAGTTTCACTTTGCTGTCCCTTATGTGGTCTGCCTTGAGCGATTTGGGTGCTTCCATCGCGACCAGGCACAGTAGCTGCAGCATGTGGTTCTGCACTACGTCTTTCAGCGCTCCGTACTTGTCGTAGAAGCTTCCTTTCCCGTCTATACCGAAATCCTCTGATATTATGATCTGGACATGGTCGATGTGCCTCTTGTTCCATACCGCGCCTAGCGCCTCGTTTGTGAACCTGCTGGCCAAGAGGTTCTGCATCAGCTCCTCGTCGAGATAATGGTCTACCCTGAATATCTGGTCTTCTCTGAACACCCTTCTTATGTGCTTGTTTATCTGTCGTGCTGTCGGCAGGTCCTCTCCGAATGGTTTCTCGAACACCACCCTGTTCCATGCCTCTTTTCCGTGCGCCAGTTTGTGTTTTTCGAGATGCTGTATTATCGTCTCGAAGTGCTTCGGCCTTATCGCGAGGTAGAATAGCCTGTTTCCGCTCAGTCCGTGCTCTTTCTCTGTGTTCTCCACGACATCTTTCACAAGGTCGAGTTCCTCTTCATGGTAGAAATTTGCTTTCTGGAAGACGAATCTTGACCTCAGTTTGTCCCAGATGTCTTTCTTGATGTCTTTTATGTTTGGCTTTGCCATCTCGAGTATCTCGACTGCTGTGGTGGTCTTCCTTGATACTCCGACCACTGCGAAGTCCCTGAGTTCTTCGTTCTTTATCAGGTTGTATAATGCTGGTATGATCTTGCTCTTTGCGAGTTCTCCTGTCGCTCCGAATATCACGATGAGGCAGTCATGGTAGTGTGTCCCTCCTGTCGCCTCGTGCTTGAGGGGTATCATGTGTATCTCTGTGAGTTTTGCCTGGTGTTCCTCGACCGGTCCTTTCTTTTTCCTTATGGGTTTTTTCTTTGGTATTGACTCTTCTTTCTTGGGCTCTGGACCTTCTTCATCAGCATCCTCGCCATCTTCGTCCCATTCAACCCTCTCATTCTTAGGCCTCGCTTCTGTCTCTTCATCTGACTCATCTTGATCTTGCTCTTCTGTATCTTCTACATCTTCATTCTGTTCTTTCTCTTTTCTTGACAGCATGTCCAGTCTTGTCTGGTCTTTCTCTTCTGCTGCCTCTTGTAGAAGTCTTGTTCCATCTGACTCGTCTACTGTCTGTATCTTATAACCGCCAGCAGTCTTTGGCATCACGACTTTTGCCTTGCTCTTGCGGGACCTCACATTCTTGGAATTTGGCACTGCCTTTTTCACAGTTCTTCTTACCTTTGGCCTGGTCTTAACTGCCCCGGCCTTTGCCCGCAATCCTGACTTGACCTTGGCCTTCGGTCTGGGTTTTGTTCTTGTCTTAGGCCTTGCCTGTACCTTGGACCTTGATTTCGCCTTTTTCACCTGCGTCAATGATGGCATAAGCTACCTCCTGACATACAGGTGATTACTGAAGAATCCGCATGCTCTTTCTGTTTATGACCTACTGAATCTAGGACTATCTGCATCTGGTTCCCTCTTTTTCTCAGCTCTCGCTGATTTAAAAACCCAAAGAATCAGCCTTTATAAAATTAATGGTCTCAGAGCCTTTGGAACCGCGATCTGGACCATAAAGACCTATTTGATATCCGTCAGCACGTAAGCCTCAGGCAGTTCCATCACCAGTTTTGCCGGGCATTCCTCCCAACTGACCTCTTCATCCTGGAACCGCATGAGCGCTTCTTTTTTCCCTTCTCCGTAGAACAGCAGGACTGCAACTTCTGATCCCAGAAGCAGGTTCCTTGACATGGTCATCCTATTTGGTGGTGGTTTTGGCGAGTCATGCATTATCACGAACGCTTCGCTGTCATCCAGCACTGAATGGTTAGGGTATAATGCTCCTATGTGTCCGTCCTCTCCTGAACTCAGCAGCAGGATGTCGTATCTTCCTCCGCATCTTTCCAGCTCTTCAGTGTAGTCTTCTATGGTCTCTTCATCATCATCTCCCAGCCTGACTGAGTAGCTGTTTGCCTGCGGCAGCACTTCCTTGTCCTCAAGATACTCGATGAATCCCTTATATGCAAGCCTGTAGTTGCTGTCCGGGTGTGAGCTTGGCACCAGTCTCTCGTCCACCATGAATATGTGCACATCTTCCCAAGGGATATCTGTCTTTTTCAGCCCTTCAAATATCCCCGAGACGCTTGTCCCTCCGCATACTGCCAGGACTGCGCGTCCTCTCTCAGCGACGATACGTTTAACACTCTCCTCGATGAGCTTGACTGCCTTCTCATCGAGCTTCTTCCTGTCGTTGTCTTGTATCATTTCCATATGCATCTATCACCCTTATCAATATCTGATCCATCTATCTTGCCTCGAACACAAGCGCTGCTGCTCCGAGTGTACCTGCGCTGTCGCTTATCTTGTGCCTGACTATCTTGAGTCTCTTTGTCAGCTGTTTCAGCGCGAAATGTCTTGTCGAGGCTCTTACGACATCATAGACATCATCTGGTAGTTTGCTCACTCCCCCTCCCAGCACTATCACGTCGGGATTCAGTGTATTCACGAGATAAGACAGGCCCAGGCCCATGAAGTATGCTGCGTTCTTTATCGTGTCTCTGGCCACTGGCTCTTTTGATGCGTATATCTGCGGCACTGTCGCGCCTTTTATCTTTCCGCCCCGTTCCTTGTATATCCTCTCTATGTTCTTGCCTGACGATACCATCTCGAGGCATGCTTTCTGTCCGCATCCGCATGCCGGTCCGGACCTGACATTGTGGTCCATGACCATGTGGCCGAATTCTCCTGCTCCTCCATAGGCGCCGTCGAATACTTTCTTGTCGACGACTATCCCTCCGCCGACTCCTGTGCCCCATATGACTCCGACAACGACTCCGTGGTTCTTTCCTGCTCCGAACACTGCCTCTGCGAGTGCGAAGCAGTTCGCGTCATTCTCTATGTAAGTGTCCAATCCTGTTTTTTTCTTCAGGAGTGCTGCGAACTTGAGCCCGTCCAGGCATGTTAATGTACCTCCTCCCCATATGACGACTCCGTCTTTGATCAGTCCCGGCATGCTTATGCCTACTCCTTTGACAGTCTTTCCGGCCTTGTCTTTCTTCAGCTGCTCAATTACTCCGACGACATTGTCCACGACTGTCTTCTTCCCTTTTGCCGCTTCTGTCGGATGTCTCACTGTCTTGATTATCTTTCCTTTGTCTGTGACTATGGAACCTTCAATCTTTGTCCCGCCGAAGTCGATTGCTATAGCATTCATATGTCCTGCACCTCTTTTTTCATTTTTGTGACTTTCTCTCTCCCGGTACAACCTTCTTTTTGAATTTTTTCATCTCGTAAGTGTCTGGTTCTGTCTTGAATAATGAGATCATCAATGTGATGAATGCTGCATTGAGCAGTCCGGTAGTCAGGAGGACTGCCTCCATATAATCTTCCTGATATTTGAAGGCAGTAATTAACAAGACTCCTGCATAAAGTGCTACTCCTATGAGGATTCTCATCCAGAAAGAGAAGCTATGCACTCTCTGCCTTAACCAGAACTTCCTGAACTCCCAGAATCCTTTAGGATACTTTGTCCTGCGGTAGATGCGATAGCCCCCTACTGTCATAAGCAGGCAGATGCCTAAAGCAACAAGCAGATACGCCAGAGGTAGGTAAGTTATTACCAACAGGAAGGCGATTGTGACAGTGATGCCCATGAACATAAACATAGGTCCCATGACGTGCTTTCCTGTCAGTTGGTCTTCCATTTTTCCTCGTTTTTAGATGAAGTTTTTTCCTCAATCAGATGGGATTTTCTATTTTAATCTTGTGGAAGCATTGTTTTGACCGGTCTGTCATACTATCCTGCCTGTTTTGTTAAAACACACAACCGAAAGCTTTATATATAATGAAAAACATGGTTATTATATAGAGAAACACAGAAAAGGAGACCACCCAAGAAGTTTTAAACGATTTCGAGGCGAATTAGAGGAGATGGTTCATACAATCTCCCCGTTTACACCTTTTCTGCCAAAAAAAGGTTAGGTGATTGGAATGGCAGGGACCACAGCAGAGACTTTGAGGGAAGTGCTTGATCAGTACATCCCAGAAAGCGATTTCGCCGCAAGGATTGAGACCGCTTACAACGCGCTCGACAGGGCGAAGACATTGCCATGCAAAGAACAGCATGGTGTTGGACTTGTTCTAAGGATGTCTGACCAACGTTCTAGATTAGACCGTTATACACAAGGCAAGCCCAGCTATAATGGCGAACCGCACAGTCTGTACGACAATGATATCGCCGATGTCATAGCCGCCCATCGTCATGAGGACGGTGCTGTAGAGATTGACACGCGCAGCAATTTCGTGAGGAAGCACGTGATCCTTCCTCAGGAGCCTGTCGAATACATGGATAATTTCGGCATAACTGCTGACTATTGGGAATTCCTCGGATTCGATGAGCATCAAGAACCTCCAGGGACAAGGGCGACCTCTGCATTGTATGCTACCATGAGGATGCCTGACATCGCCATCGTCACCCTCGGCGAGGACAACTCGATAAATGTCTATTACAACGGTGACCGGCTCTATAACTCCGCAGGTAAACAGGTCAGATGGGATCTTGCAAAGATACTTCCAGGCCATAGGCCTCTGAATCCAGGGTTGTTTGAAGAGATGCTGCCTTCAACTCAAGCACCTAGAAGGGCTTCGGATTCTTACACAGACCTCCCTGCCCAACATAGGGCTGCTGCAGGAGAATGAGTTGGTAGGACAATAGCTGCATGAGCAGTTAATATTTTTCTTTTCTTGGTTCTTTTCTTTCTACAGAAACACTCGAGAACAAAACCCTTTTAAACCCGCCTTTTCTCCCACGATGCATGGATGTTTCCCGTGAAGAGATCACTGTATTAGATGGTATAGTCCAAAGGATATATCAGTCGTCGCCTCTGATGAGCAGTCGTGCCGCATCCAGGCATCTCAAGACGCTTATCAGTTCATACACAGGCAGGAACCAGATATATGATTCCTCCCTCCAGCTCCTCATCGACCGTGTTGAAGGTCAGTCAGTCCTGGACATAGGTGCCTGTGCCCTTGACTCAAGTCTTGATTTCCTCGCCCGCGGTGCCAGCTATGTCACTGCTGTCGACTACCGTCCTTTCCATCTCGCTGAGATGAACAATGAAGAACTCTCACTTCTTATCGGCATGAAAGCCTTGAGGAGGTCGATCACTGAAGGCAATCTCAATTTTCTCAGGGGACGTCTCGGCATTGATTCACCGGATCTCCCGATGTTTGACTCTGCTTATTTTTTCTTCCCGCCTGCGAAGCTAGTCGGCCGGTTCCCGGAAGTCCCGACAGAGGACAGTGAGGCGGCTGCCGGCTGTTTCCGTTCACTTGTCTGTTATGTCCGTGACCATCTTGTGCCTGGCGGTTCTTTCACGATCTTTACAGAAGTCCGTCCGCCTTACCTGCGCGCCCCTGTCATCGACGGACTCACTCTCGATTGCCAGCCTGTCGGCGGTTCTGAAGAACTTGTCTCTGAGCAGCAGCGTCTCTGTATAGGCAGTGTCATCCCTGTCCGGCCGGCCATCGACATGGCTATGACAGGGGTTTATTATGAGAAGATCAGGTAAGAAGTTCAGGAAGTCTCATGATGTCATAGTCTCTTTCTTTCTGCATAGGCCCTACCAGGTATATCCTCTCTCTTCCATGCAGTTGTCTTGCCTTGAAGCGGTACACTTTCACTTGTCCTTGACAGCCGACATGAGAAAGGTAGATATCTCCCTGCTTCCATAGCGTCATCACTATCCTTCCTTTCGGGAACAGTCCTGCCTCGTCGACAATGACGTGCACTGCTCTCACCGGCCTTTCAAGGCCTCTTATCTCTGCATCCTTGAAAAGATGCCTGCTGACACTTGTTGTCCTGAGACCCTGTTTCCTGACATGATCATAGAATGTCCAGCTTGCCTCCTGATAGACTGCAGCCATTTCATCCGGAAGGTCTGTACTGAAGAAGTCTCTGACCTGGTCGGCAATGACCTCGAGCCCATTTTCTTCTTTATGACTGCCCATCCTGCTCCAGGGTCTGAAGATCATATAAAAGATTTTTGGATTGTTTATAAGAACCCTTGGATATGTTCTTAAGACTTCCACAATCCGTGCAGGTTGCAATATTCCCGCGCAGTGGCTTTGTCTGTCACGCAGCAGAACACTGCTTCTGGTTTCTCTCCTGGTTTCAGGAACCGTCTGCAGCTCCATCCGTCCATGATGACCTGCACCCATTCTATGTAATGCGCAGCCTCCATAGGATGCGGCACACTTCCTACCTTCACTGTGACACCCTTGTCAGAACTCTCTTTGACAGGCACGTGTTTCTCCTGCGCTGCGTCTGTGGTGTTCTCTACCAGATGCTGCATCGGCTGTCCGCAGCAGACGAGCTGTCCGCCTGCAGCATGTACGACTTCCACTATATTCCCGCAGACATTGCATTTGTATACTTCATTTAATTGTGTCATTAAGATCACCTCATGAAAATGATACAGGTATTTGATGCTACAGACCAAAGAACCCTTTTATATCTTTCTGTTGAGTGCAGGACAGAACTTGATGGTTCACTGCTGGCAGCGGCTTCTCAACCCAAAATCTTTCTGATACTGGAAAGTCTTTCATCTCTCTTCTTGTGCTGTTCCACAGGGTTCTTCCCTCCCAGCGCGCTTGTGAATATCTCTTTGTCCTGTTCCCTGAAGATGCCTATCGGCACTTTTCCGTCTGGCACCATCATCTTCAGTGCGCTCTCACTGTCAGGCACATCGTCGAATGCTTCGACAGACTTGTTGTAGACGGCATAGAGGTCATTATACGTCTTGCATACCTGCAGTACGTCGACGTATGAGTATCCTTTATGCATCACTGCCTTGACTATCAGGTCGGCCAGGTGGTCTATCTTCATGCAATACCCTCTGGCGATGAAGCCTGCTCCTGCTTCTGCGATGAGCCTTAATGGGTTGAACGGCTCTTCTGGATTCCCTTTCGGCGTGCTCTTTCCTTTGAATCCTTTCTTTGATAATGGTGTTGACTGTCCTGTGGTGAGCGCGTATACTCCGTTGTTGTGGCATATGTGCGTGATGTCTATGTTCCTCTTCGCTGCGAACAATGTGTGTGCGAGTCCTTCGCCCCAGCTGTCGCCGTCGCCGGAGAACACTATGACCTTGAGTCTTGGGTTGCCGAGCTTTATCCCTTCTGCGAGCGGGACTGCTCTTCCGTGCAATCCGTAGAATCCGTTGAGCCCGAGATAATCGAATATCTTTCCGTGGCATCCTATGCCTGTGACCATCACCAGTTCTTCCTGCAGCACTCCTTTCTCTGCCAGCTTTTCAACTGCTTTGTTCATGGCAGTCAGTATGCCGAAGTTTCCGCATCCTGGGCACCAGGTGTTCTCTGCTCCTGTAGTCTTCATCTGAACACCTCTTTCAGTTTCTCTGCCAGCTCTTTCGGGTCGAAGGGTCTTCCGTCATACCTCTTGATCACAGCCTTGAGGTCTAGCCCTCTGCTCCTGAACAGGTCTGCGAACTGCTCATTCTCGTCGAGCTCGACTGCGACCAGCTCCTTGCCTTTGAGGTCTTTCAGTTCCCATGCAGGGAATGGTTCTACATATATGGGCTGCACTACCTGCACATCCTCGATGCCAGAGGCTTTCAATGCCTCGAGCACGCTCATCGTCGTGCTTCCATAAGTGACTATGATCTTTCCTGATCTGCTTTCACCATACCTGTTCACTGTCTTGTTATGTTTCAGGTGTTCGATGATATTCTTCCCTTTGCGTGACCTTTTCTCAGCCATCTTCCTGACCATCTCTGCATCCTCGGTGGTTATCCCTCTCTCGTCGTGCTCATAACTTGTCCATTTTATCATCTCTTTTGACGGCGGGAACTGCAGAGGGCTTATCCCGTCTTCGCGTATGGCATATCTCTTGTATCCTTCATGTTGGTCATGCGGTATCTCTACTGCCCATCTTGCCTTCTCTGGTTGTATCTGGACGGTGTTCGTGCTCTCGCTCAGGTGTTTGTCGCTTAGCAGCACTGTCGGGTTCTGGAAGTTCCATGCCAGCCACATGAGTTCTGCTGCCAGGTAGAAGCATTCTTCCACGCTTCCGGGTGCAGCGACGATCCTGGGGAACTCTCCATGTCCTGGATGTCTTATCCATTTCAGGTCTCCTTGTGATGTGTATGTCGGCACACCTGTTGCAGGTCCTGGTCTTGATACCATCACGAAAAGTACAGGTGCTTCGCTGATGCCTGCCAGTGAGAATGCTTCTTGCATCAGGCAGAATCCTCCTCCGCTTGTCCCTACTGCGGTCTTCGCTCCTGTGAACACAGCCCCTATCGCCATGTTTGCTACTGCTAATTCGCTTTCAGCCTGCACTACCTCTATCCCGAGACTGTCTGCCTTCTCGGCGAGCATGTGCAGTATGGATGTCGAGGGGGTCATCGGGTAGGCTATGTACATGTCGAGTCCTGCTGCTGCAGCTCCCAGTCCTATCATCTCGTTTCCTGTCGCGAGTCTTCTCTGTTTCCCGTCCCCTTCCGGCAGCCTGAACTTTCCGCCTATCTTTGGCATTGCATGGTCGTACATCTTCTCTGCGTATGCCTTGTTCTCTTCCACTCCTCGGGCATATTCCTTCTCGATGATAGCCAGGAGCTCTTCCTTGCTCATGCCTACGGCGGCGCATAGCACGGTGATGGCTGCGACTCCTGTTATCAGTTCGGGTTTTGAGCTTTGTTTCGCTTCTTCTGATATCGGAAGCGCGACACCTTCAGGTCCGGATCCAGAATCATGTATCAGTATTCCGTCTTCTGCCAGATCGCTTATATGCGCATCATAGCTTCTTTTGTCTAATGCAACTATAAGTTGTGCTTTTTGGTAGTGGCTTGTGATAGGCCTGCTGTCGCAGCTTATCACTGAGAAATTATGGCTTCCCTTGATGACTGAAGGATAATCGTCCATCTCGAATACATGCAGTGCTCTTTCTGAGAATATCTTTGCAACTGTGCTTGCTGCCTTCTTGACTCCGTAGCCGGCTTTTCCGCCGACTATGACTGTGAATGTCATCCTTCACCTCTTTTCAGGAGGATAAAGCACAGAAGTTTAAATAATTAACCCTTTAAAGTCACTTCAGGACTTTGCCAGTCTCCATATACCATAGGTACATGTCCAGTTCTGCCATGTTCAGCCCTGCCTTCCTTCCCAGTTCCTTCAGCACTGCTTCTATCTCGACATATCTCTTCGGCGTGAGAGTCTTTGGTCTCTCTATCAGCCCTTCCCGTTCCATTATGTCTATGATATGGAAGTCCAGTATAGCCAGGTCTTCATATCCGATGTTGCGCAGGAAATGGCTGGCCTCTTTGTATCCCAGTCCTTTCACATTCTTCACGACCCACTCCCGCAGGAAGATCGGATCATCAAATTTCTTCAGCTTCCCGCCCAATCCTCGTTGGTGTTTCTGTGCCTCTGCGATATACCCTGCCCTGACATTCGGGAACCGGTATCCTAACTCTCGCAACCTCGCCGCTAACCTGGCTTGCGGCAATGAGCAGAATTCTTCTTTCATCGCCTTCTGTATCCTTATCCCTCCTTCTGCCTGCCAGTTCGCTGTCAGTATGCAGAAGCATAGTTCATTGAAAAGTCCGTTGTCTCCGCCCTTTCCGACTTTCTTGAATTCTGCGAGCCTGCTGTCTATCAGGGACCTTACTTCGCTTTTTTTCAGTTGGTTGATCTTCTTGAGCACCTGTCTCATCAATGGTACCTCGTCTCTGGTATCCTGTGGTAGTCATAGTTGAAGGTATAAAAATCTTCTCTCTGTCTTTCTGTCATGCCTTCTCTCAGGCTGTCGAATATCCCCTGGTCATATAATAATGAATGCACACCCACAGTCGCTGCTCCGTTCTGCATCATGAAGCGCAGCTGCTCCACTGTCTGCCTGTTGAACAATACCTCACAATGGCCTTCTGGCAGAGAGAACTCGACTATGTTCTCCCTTTTTCCTATCGCTGCCAGCAGTGACATCCTCTCTTCTCCTACGAACTCATCTTCAGAGGCGATTATGTTCATCACATTGACCGGTTCTTTCTCCAGCTGTTTCCATTGCCTATACATCTTGTATCTCAGTCTTTCCATGAATTTCCCGAATGGCAGCAGCATGTCATAGACCACAGGGTCGTGCAGTCCTGCAGGTCTCATCAGGTTTGAATACAGTATCCCGTATGTCCCTCTGAATGGTGAGGCGACTGTCAGTATGTCCTCTACATTCTCTGGCCTGTCAAGTGCGTAGTCCAGAGCGATTATCCCTCCCAGGCTGTGCCCGAACAGGTTTACCTTCTCAGCCCCTGTCTTTTCCTTGACTTCCTCGACAGCATCATCTATCGTCTTGTAGTCTGCCTCTCCTCTGAATCGGCGTCTTCTCGCTGTGAGGAATCCCCTGCCTAGCTTTGCCCATCTGCGCAGTTCCCTGTACATTGCCTTCTTGTCCATATTCTCGCCCGATACTCAGATTACCGTCTAGATCTTCAATGATTTTGTATAGTCGAAAGTGAATGTGTAGAGGTTTTTTCTCATCTCTTCAGGTCTTGCATTCCTTATCCGCCTGAAGAAGTTCTCATTCATGGCCCAGCCGTGTATCAGCACCACTGGAAGTCTGCTTCTCTCCAGATCGTATATCTTGTAAAGGGTATCATCACAGAAGAACAGGTGCATGTGTCCCCAGCTCATCTGCTTTTCTGTGATCGCTTTGCTCTTCTTTGCCATGATTCCCTCGAGTGATCCTCCGCTCCCTGGCAGCAGCTCATCGAACGGCGAATACACATTTGTTATCTTGACCCCTTCCTGCTCAAGAACCCCGATGTCAGAGTTCATCCTTTTTTTCAGCTTCTGCAGGTAGCCGCTGCCTGGCATTATCTGCCATATCGTGGGGGCATACACCCCTAATCCCATCACAAATATCCCTGCTGGCGCGACTATCGATCCTTGGTATGGGGTCCCTACAGTGACTACCTCTCCGACCTTGTCTGGATTGTTCAGTGCATAAGCCACTGCCTCCAGCCCTCCCATGCTGTGGCCTACGAGATGCACCCTCTCAGCGCCGTGCTCTTTCATGGCCTTCTCTACTGTCTGGTCCAATGTCTGGTAGTTACGGAATCCAAAGGCCTTCTTCCATTGGTCGATTATGCCCTCTACGAACATGATGACTACATTGTCCAGCTGTTCCATCTCCTTCAGCATAGCATAAGGGACATCTGTAAAAGAAGCTACCATCTCATATATTATTCCGACATGGGTTATAAAATCTACGGAATCTTTTTTAAACAAAATGAGAATTCAAGCCTTTTATTTAAGTTTAAAAGTCACGTATGCCCCGTCTTCTTTCTCCTTCACCGTTGTCATCTTTGTCTCTACCCCTTTCGTCTCCAGCATCAGCCTGAAATCCTCGAAATAGTCGTAGAATCCGCACGTCCGGCAGTAGGTCCCTGAGAAGTTGATCACGAATGATTTCACGTTCTGTTTGAAGAGTGTTGCATGGCTCTCTGGAGATCTATATTTATTGTATTCCTCGATCGTCTCTTTGATCTTGTTTGTCCCTTTCATCAATCTGCTCTCTTGTTCGCCAGGTATCTTATCACTTTCATCAGCGCCATGCATCCCTGCCCTGCTGCTATCACATACTGATATTCGTGTCCGCTTGCGCAGTCTCCTGCAGCCAGCACTCCCGGGACATTCGTATGACCTTGGCAGTCGACCACTATGTGTCCTTCTTTGTCCAGCTCGACGAGGTCTTTGACAAATTCTGTGTTAGGTGTCCTCCCTATCTCTATTATCACACCGTCGACCTTGAGTCCCTTCTCTTCTCCGTCCTGTCTATACCTTATACCTTCGACCTTCGTCTCTCCGTAGACCTCGATGGTCTCTGCTCCATAGTGTATCTCTGCGTTCTCTATCTTCTTGACATTCTCTATCAGGTAATCATGTCCTCTCAGATCTTTATCTTTTACCAGCATGTGTATCCTGGTGGCCACGTGTTTCATGAAGTCTACAGCTTCTAATGCAGCATTCCCTCCTCCTATTATAACGACCTCTTTTCCTTTGAATAATGGTCCGTCGCATACTGAGCAGTAGGCGAGTCCTTTCTTGTTGAATTTTTCCTCTCCTGGCACACCGAGTTTCCGCGCCCTTGCGCCTGTTGCTATTATCACAGTCCTTGTCTCGTGCTCCCCGTCATCTGCTATCACCTTGAAGTTCTCTCCGACCCGTTCTATCCTGTCTACCTTCCTGTTCTCTATCGTGACATTGTTGAACTTCATCTGCTCTTCCATCTTCATGTAGAACTCGACTCCTGTCGTCTTTGTGAATCCTGGATAATTGAGGACTTCGCCTGAGACCATGAACTGTCCTCCTGGTTCTGCTGAGAAAATCCTGAAGTCGATGTTATTGCGGGAGGCATACAACGCAGCAGTCATCCCTGCTATGCCCCCTCCGATGATTATCGTGTCGTGCATGATACTACCTCCTTTTTACTAGGCCATCTAGCCTGTCTTCCTATATATTATTTTTCATCTTTCAACATGCAATGCATTGCTTGTGTTGGCGTCCTTTCTCATTACCTTAGCAGCGCCGCCAGTATTGCCGAGCGATGTCCCGGTGAACTATGCGATGGAGGCTCCAGGGGGACCTGCCCCCTACGGGGAGGGAGCCATGTCGACAAGAATCTCGACGCTCGGCCGGCGGCGCTGCAGAGAACTGCCAAAAGCCGAGGACCGGCGCCAACACTGCATATGATAAGAAGTTACTACGCTGACTTTTGCATTTTTCAATCATTCTCGCTCAAAAGGTTTATATACGGATTTATGCATTATTTTCTGTATGACATCGGAAAAGATAACCTTTGCCTGCGGTTCGTCAGGTCATCCTGACTATTGCCCTGGTGAGTGTCAGTTCGGCAGGTTCTGTCGTTTCCTTAAGGACAGGAAACCCAAGGCCATGCGCCCGGACGACAACCCGGTGATCAGGCAGATAAAGAAAGACATCCAGAGGAACAATATGTTCTGATCGGATAAGGTCTTTTTCTCATAGGTTTTTCCCTGTCCCTGAAGGAGACCCTGGTCTATAGCGTCTGGCTCTGGTTTTCTCGAGTGACCTGCACACCGCTGCATACTCTTTTCTCCATAATGCTTATAAACCCCCTCACACACTCAGTCTTTATGAACCAAAGACATATCGGGATAATACTGATCATTGTAGGTCTTCTTTTGGCCAGTCTTATCTATGTTGTCAAGGTCCGGGAGGATGATTATATCCGTCTTGTCATGCAGAAGGAGAGTTCCTGTTTCCTTGATGATGGTACTTGTCTTCATGCCGATCGTGAGATAATGGTCTATGTCTTCGGCTGGGCTCTTGCTCTGGCGCTCATCATCTTTGGCGTCTATCTCGGGTTCATCGACAAGACCCAGAAGCATCTGGAAAAGCACCAGCGGACCATAACCAGGGCGCTTCAGGAGGCCAAGGCTCAGGAGAAGAGCAAGGATGAATTCAGTGCCTTCCTTGCAGGTTTCGGCGAGGATGAGCAGAAGGTCCTCAAGGCGATCAGGGAGCAGGATGGTATCCAGCAGTCTACTCTCAGATACCGCACAGGCCTTTCAAAGACTGCCCTCTCATTGATGCTCAAGGAGTTCGAGAAGAAAGGCATCATCTCCCGCAAGGAATCTGGCAAGACCAATGAGGTCTATCTCCAGAAGAAGTTCTGATCAGGTATATGGGTTTACAGTGTATTTCCGTATTCTTCGAATACCGACCTGCTGACATTGTCCATCTCTAGATTTTGTATCTCTTCTATCGAGAAATACCTTAGTTCTCCTACTTCATCGAGTTTTGGGACAAGTGCGCCGGCAGTATGCTCTGCCATAAGGATGTGGATATCTATCGGTTTGAGGTCGCCTTTTCTTATGCATACCTCGCTTCCGACAATGATGGTTATCGCTGCCTCTTCGTCAAGCTCTCTTATGAGTGCCTCTTGCACTGACTCACCCTCTTCGACCTGGCCCCCTAGTAGGCGCCATTTCCCTTTCCATGGCTTTTCTTGGGCTTCTGTCCCTAGCAGGAACTTCCCGTCCTTCTTTATGACCCCTAATACCCCTTTCATGATAAGATAAGAAAAAAATAACCAAGATATATAAGTTACTAACACAAGTCTATGAGTTCATCACGATTTAGTAGTCACACACAGAAAAATTTATAAGCTAAAAAGCAACAATCCAAGAGATGACACAACTAGAAGCCGCGCTCGAACCCGCACGATTGCAGGAGATGGACAGGTACGGCAGGACTTCTATCTATAAGAGGATGGAAGATGCACTTGATGACAAGAACAGACGAATACTGAGACTTGTCAACCACGGTCTTACAATGGTTGATGACATAATTGATAACTCTGATGAACCATTGACCTACCTTGCGCAGATGCAGGAGCTGCTTGGCAGGACTTATTCCGGGCAGACGTTAACATCAGAATCTCCTGTTGAAGAGGCGATAACAGGACTTGGGACTGAACTCCACGGTATGGCTCAGAGTTTCTGGACCAGAGGAAAAGCAAGGGTCCTTTACTCATTAGTGCTTGACTACTGGAAGACTGAAGTCACAAATTTCCAGAGACGGGAAAGAATACTTCCAAGAGCCGGACTTGACCCGATAACAAAGGATATAGGCAGCATAATTGCGATGCAGTTCATGATGATTCTTGACCCACCTACAGACCCTTTTGAATTCATCAATCTCTGTAATGCTTATGGTATGGCTGTCAAGCTTGCAGACAATTTATGTGATTACAGGGAAGATATCAATGCAGGTTTTGTCAATGTACCGAAAGAAGACATACATCACGTGACCGGTCTAAGGATTGAAGGCGATAGGATTTTAGAGGTGGAAAATTCAAGGCTCGGCCTCAGCAGAGAATACATAGAGAAAGAGTATGGTCGTATCAGGGATATATTCGGGAGTGCCGAACATCGTCTGCTTTTGGTCAGGGCACAAAGACCACTCTGGGACAGGCGTCTTCATCAGAGATTGAAGGCATTTGGGGATCTCTGCCAGGCATGGCACAGACAGGCTAAAGAGTTCGTAGCGTCTGAGACCAAAATCGCGTTTTAAACGTTCTGGGACGATAATTTGCCATCTAGAAACGTTCCGACCCCTTCTTTTTTCGTCGAATGGTATTAATAAATGCTTGTTCTCCCATTTTCCACGTTTTCGCAATATGCGAGGTGGTCAAACATGGTTTTGGAAATAGGTTTACAGGCAGGATATGACTGTCCTATGGCAGAAGGCCTTGGTTATGGCTCAGGATACGGGATGATGGGATATGGCGGTTTCCCATGGATTTGGCTTCTAAG